>JAICUI010000094.1 GCA_025935925.1 Chloroflexota bacterium | reverse complement strand
CGGGACCTCCGCCACCGTCCCATCCGGACCGGTCAGCGTCGTGCTGCCGTCGGGATGGCTGACCTCGCTGCTGCCGTCCGCGTAGTAGGTGCCGTGCGAGCCGTCGGACAGGTGGGCGGTACTCGTGCCGTCGGCGTCCGTTGTCACCTCGGTCGCGTCCGCTGGCACGCCCGGCGCCGTCCCGCCACCGCCGTCCCGCGCCGCCGCTGCGGCCGGCGCGTCCTGCGTGTCGGCCTCCCTCGACGCGGGCGCATCGGGCCCGGTGTCGCCGCCCGCCGGCGCCTCCTCGATTCCGGACGGCTCGCCGGTCTCGGCGCCCGATCCCGGTGCGCTCTCCTCGGAGCCGCCGCTGGTCGACGAGCTCGCGGCGCTCACCGCGAACAGCACCCCCAGCCCGCCTGCGAGCAGCCCCGCGGCGACCGCCGCCGATGCCACGGTCGTCTGGCAGTCGCCGAGCGAGGAGCAGTTGTCGGCCGAGACCGGGGCCGCCGCGACGAGCATCGCCGAGCCGAGCAGGAGGGCACCGGCGAGGACGCGCCGGATCATGCCGCGACCGCCTGGGGCATCGCCGGCTGGGCGGCCGGAAACGCCAGCGCCGCGAGCAGCATGGCGACCGTGGCCGAGAGCAGCAGCGGCCGGAACGACTCGAGGAGCGACCCGTCCAGGCTCGTCGCCTGCAGGATCGCCGTGCCGGTCAGGTCGCCCAGCACGGCGATCGCGATCACGCGGATGATCAGGGGGATCCGGTTCACGGCGCTCGCGTACGCCGGCAGCCATCGCGGAATGGCGCTTCGGATCAGGGCGGCCAGGATCGTGGCGCCGAACAGGAACACGGCGTCGGCCGGCTGGTCCAGGAGTCCGAGCAGCCCGATCCCGACCAACACGCCAACGACCACCGAGCCGGCTACGACGGAGCGGGTGGACTGCGAACGCGCTGGCGGCCCCGCGGCCGGTAAGACCGGTGTCCGGCGCCCGAGCACGAGGCCGACGACGCCGCCGACCACCGCGACGAGGATGAGCGCCGAGCCGTCCATCCGGAACGTCTGCACGGCACGGGGGTCGAGGATCGTGTCCTGGAGCGTGGCGACCGGGCGGATGAGGATCTGCGTGGAGCTCGACCACGCCGCGGCGACGAGCCCGGCGACGATCGCGGCCGCGAGGAGCCGGACGGCGGCCCGCGGAGCTCCCGCCGGGACGAGCCGATGGACGGGGCGGATCGCGCCGTCGGCCATGCCCCGGACCGCCAACGGTCCGAGCACGAGCAGGGCGAACAGGAGCTCGTACGTGATCAGCAGCGGGAACTGCTCGCGGATCGCGTGATCGATCGGGTCGAGCCGGTAGAACACGTGCGGGAACAGCAGGAAGTCGCCGATCACGAACCCGAGCCATGCCCACAGCCCGATTGCCGCCCCGAACGACGCGAGGCCGAGCAGCACAGCGGGGTAGAGGATGCTGTAGGTGTAGAGCAGGTCCTCCCGCGGCCGCCACGCACCAACGGCCAGGCCCGCGACGAACGCAACGACCGGCAGCCCGAGCGCCACCGGCGTCCAGCGCAGCAGGTAGCTGCCGTCGGCGAGGACGATCCCGACCGGCCTGAATCGCCGTCCCACCGCCGACGGCAGCTGCACCCAGAGGGCCGTGGCGAGGCGTTCCGCCAGCCTCATGGGAGCCGTCTCCCGGCGAGGGCGCCGAGCACGCAGCCATAGGCGAGATGGCCGGCGGCCGACACGGGGAGCAGCTCGCCCGTGATCGAGGTGTCAAGCCAGCCCGGATAGAGGGCCAGCATTGCCGCCTCGAGCGTGAGGGCCCAGGCGATCCCCTTCAGTACCGTCGGCCGCCGCACGGCCACAGCGAACGCGATCGCGAACCCGAGACCGTTCGCGAGGTGGAACGCCAGGCCCGCGATGAACGCTGCTCGTTCCGATGCCGCCGGTCCGAGGATCGCGTCCCCGAACAGGGGCAGCACGTGGAACGGCTCGAACGAGAGCGACGCGATCGACACGAGACCGAAGCGGGCGAGGTCGTATGCCGCGAGCGCCGGGATGCCGGCGAGCACGCCGGCGCGGACTCGCTCGCCGAGCCACGAACGCTGGTCGCCCGACGCCCGCGAGAGCGCGATGCCCCAGGTCACCACGCTCAGCCCGAGGAGGCCGGCGAGCGTGACCGGGAGCGGCAGGCCGAGCGCGATGAACCCCACGAGCGACGCCCCGGTGGCGAGCGGGAGCGCGAGGAGCACGACGCGTACCCGAACCGCCGGGGGCCGCCGCGCAGCACCCACCGGCCACGCGACGCAGGCGGTGCTCATCCGTCCGGTGCTCACCCGGCCGGTCGTCATTCGTCGCCGCCGAGGACGGCCCGCACGTCGTCCGCCGCGGCCGTCGCGGAGATGCGGTTGTAGGCGACGCGGGCATCGACCAGGAGGTCGACGAGGGAACCGCGATCCTGCGACTCGAACACGTGGAACGCGACCTCGTCGTCGGGCAGGCGGACGGTGCCGACGTACTGGAGGCCGCGGCGTTCCGCCTCCTCGCCGAGGATCGCCCGCATGTCAGCGGAGCTGACCGCCGATGCCGCGCCGTAGGTCTCGACGACGTACCGCATTCCGGCTCACGCCGGCGGCTCGATGTCGACCGGGGAGTAGTCGATCGTGATCGTCGCGCCGGTCGTGGCCCCGGCCGCGGTGCCCTGCTCGACGAGCTTCACGGGCAGGCAGTCAGCCGCGCGGATGCCGATCGTTCCGGAGACCGCGGTGCTGACGCCCGAGACCGCCTGCGTGGCGCTGAACGCGTAATCGGTGGCCGCCGCTCCGTTGACGCTCTCCTGGCCCCCGAGCGTCACCCCCGACAGCGGCGCGTCGGCGGCGATGGATCCCGCGGATGCGAAGACGCTCGACAGGTCGAGCGCGATCCCCGGCTGCCAACCGGCACCCACGTTGTTCCACGCCTTCGAGCCGACCTGGATCGTCTCGATGGTCTTCCCGCCCGGGACGGTGACCCGCGTATGGACCCGATCGGGCGCCTGGTACTCGAATTCCGCGTGCGTGGCCCCGCTCGCGCCCTGCGAGTCGACGGTCTCGTGGAACGACGGTTGGGCCAGCTGCCGCGTCAGGGCCGCCCGGATGACCGCCGCGGGATCGCTCGTGCCGCAGGCCGCCGACCCCCCAACCTCGCCGCCGCCGGCCTCGCCGACGCCGCTCGGAGACGCCGCCGAGCCGCCACCTGGGCTCCCCGATCCCGCGCCGGATCCAGCGCTCTCGGCCGAGCCGCCGCCTCCGCCCGCGGATCCGAAGCGGCTCGCCGCCGCCGGGGACGCCGAGCCGCCGCCGGCCGCCCCGCCATGCGCTCCCGTGGCCGCCGGCACGTTCGACCCGCCACATGCCGCCACCAGCCATGCCAGGCCAAGGCAGACCAGGACGCTCGGATGTCGGTTCTTCACGGGACGCTCGTGCCTCGGGACGGTCGATCGAGCGCCGACGCTACGGGCGCACCGTCACGGTCCGCATCCGGGACTTCCCCACATCTGGCGTGGGTCGATGCAGGGTTCGCGCTTCGCGAGGGCCGAGCCCCTACGGCATCGCGACCGCGTCGGACCAGTGATGCGTCGAGTGGTACCCGAGGACCCGGTGCGCGAGGTCGATCGAGGGCAGCGTCTCGCGACCCTCGAGCGGCCGGCGGAGCGGCACCGTCGGGTAGACCTGGGCCATCAGCTCCGCGCTGGGCTGCGGCATCACGGTGTCGTCGGCGGCGATGATCGCGATCGTCGAGCCGGTCACGTCCGCGCTCAGCGAGGCCCGGCACGCATGGGCGACGTCCCGGCAGTCGACGTAGCCCCACAGGTTCCACTTGCGCAGCGTCGGGTCGTCCCAGTACGAGGGGAACGCGGCGTAGTCCTCGGGCTCCATGATGTTCGAGATCCGGAGGCCCACGATCGGGATCCCGGTGCGCCGCGCGAACTGCGCGGCCATCGTCTCGCCCACGATCTTGGACAAGGCGTAGGACGACTCGGGCCGGGGCTCGATGGTCTCGTCGATGGGCGCGAAGGCGGGGGGCGTGTCGAACGGCAGGCCGAGGACGGTCTCCGAGGAGGCCCAGACGACGCGCTGCGTCCGGTGCGCCTCCGCGGCCGCGAACACGTTGTAGGTCGAGAGCGCGTTGATCCGGAACGTCTCGGCGGGCGGCCGGATCTCGGGCGCCGGGATCGCGGCCAGGTGGACGACCGCGTCACAGCCCGACAGCGCCTCGACCGTCTGCCCGTAGTCCGCGAGGTCGGTCACGAGCGTCTGCCCGTGGGCGGCGCCGTCGTGGCGGTTGTCGACGTTGAGGACGTCGTGGCCGTGCTCGCGCAGGTCCCTGACGACCCACCGCCCCGCCTTGCCGCTTCCGCCCGTGACCGCGATCCGCATCTCGACCTCCTCGGGGCCGATTGTGCGCCCCGGGGGCGGCTCAGGGGATGAGGAAGCTCACCTGGACGGTGATCGTCACGTCCGTCGAGCCCGGGAGCACCGGCGTGTCGGCCGCCTTGTCCGGGGCCGGCGCGGCGCCACCGCTCGCGAACTGCGGGCCGTACCAGATGGGCGTCTGGACCTGCTCGGACACTGAGGCGACGCCCTGGATCGACGTCCCGAGGCCGTTCGCGAGGGTGTCGGCCTTGGTCTTCGCGTCCTTCACCGCGGCGTCGCGCGCCTTGGCCTCGGCCGCGGCCCGGTCCTTGACGTCGAACGTGACGCCGTTGACGGTCGTTGCGCCCGCCTGGACGGCGCCGTCGACGACGTCGCTGACCTTCGCCAGGTCGCGAACGGTCACGGTGACGGTGTTCTGGAGCTGGTAGCCGCGGATCTTCGGCTGCGCGTTCGTCGGGTAGTCGTACGTGGGGCCGAGCGACACGTGCGCGGTCGCGATGTCCTCGTCCGCGATGCCGAGCGCCTTGAGCGCGGCGACGATCTTCGTCATCTGGTCCGCGGCCGCCTGGCGGGCCGCCTTGGCCGAGTCGCGCTCGACGTTCACGCCGAGGCTCACCGTGGCCATGTCCGGGACCACCGTGACCTTGCCCTGGCCCGTGACCGAGATCGTGTGGTCGGGCTTCGTGTCGCCGCTCGCGGCGAGGGCGGCGAGCGGCTGGTGCGTGCCGTTGAGGATCGGGCCGGCGAGGAGGCCGACCACGAGCGCGCCGGCGGCGATCACGAGGGCGGTGCGCCAGGTCGCGGCGGCCGTGGCGGTGGTCGAGGTTCCGAGGCGGTTCATCGTTCCGTGCCTTCCAGCTGCGTCGGGCCGGCCTGCGCGTCGCCGGGCTCGGGACGCAGACGCCGGTTCGTCGCCGCTGGTTGCATCGCGGTGCGTCCACGCACGGCCGACCCGGCGGCCGGACGCCCGCTCGGCGAGCGTCGCACGCCGCCGTCGGTCCGCCCCCGGTGGTCTCCCTCGGGCCGCCTGGCGGCCAACCGAGCACACGATGCGTCGTTCGGGCCGTCGTGCGGCCCGGCGGCGGCCTGAGCGCCCTCGCCGGCGAAGATTCGGGCCGTGGCGTTGCCCGATCGAGCCGGCGTGCGCCCGTTGGGCCGCCCCGCGGCCAGGGAGTCAGAGCGTCAGTAGATCCAGGGAATGAGCCGCTTCGTGCGGGCGCGATAGGCCCGATAGTCGGGGAAGCGCTCCTCGAGCCAGGCCTCCTCGCGGCGCGACTTGAGGGTGAAGAACCCGAGCGCGAGGGCCGCGAACCCGAGCGTCGCCGGCGACGCCCAGAGGAGCGACCAACCCGTGCTCCCGATCACGATCCCGCCGTACATCGGGTGGCGGACGAGGCGGTAGGCGCCATCGTCGAGCAGGCGGCTGCCCTCCTTCGGTCGCGGCAGCGTCGTGAACTGGCGACCCTGGCGCACGAAGCCGCCGACCGCGAGCGCGACGCCCGCGACGACGAGCACCCAGCCCAGAGCCGCCAGCACCACCCGGGCCACACCGTCCACCGCAGGACCGAGCCGCGCACTCGCGAAGATGAGCACCAGGAGGACGCTCTGGAGCGCGACCCAACCCTCGCCGTG
>JAICUI010000120.1 GCA_025935925.1 Chloroflexota bacterium | reverse complement strand
GGTCGGCCAGATCGCGCTCGCTCGGCTTGGCGTCGCCGGCCGGGACGATCCAGGCGACGATCCGCTCGCCCAGGTCGTCGTCGGGCTCGCCGGTCACCGCCGCCTCGGCCACGCCGGGATGCTCGAGCAGCGCGTTCTCGATCTCCCCCGCGCCGATCCTGTAGCCGCCGCTCTTGATCAGGTCGGTCGCGCGGCGGCCCACGATGCGGATGTAGCCGTCCGCGGCCCGGGTCGCCACGTCGCCCGTCGCGAACCACCCGTCGCGCAGCGACTCGGCCGTCGCGTCCGGGCGATTGAGGTATTCGAGGAAGAGGTTCGGCCCGCGCACCTGGATCTCGCCGACCGTCGAGTCGTCGGAGACGTCCAGCTCGGCCCCGGAGTCGTCCACCAGCCGCACGGACACGCCGTCCAGCGGCACGCCCACCGTTCCGGCGCGCCGGTCCCCGTCGGCGCGGATCGCGGTGTTCATCAGCGTCTCGCTCATGCCGTAGCGCTCGACCGGCAGCAGCCCGCACGCGGCGGCGATCCGCGCGTGGTCGGCGAGCTCTTTCTCGCTGGGTCGCGCCGCGCCCTCCTCGACGACCACCCAGGCGACGATCCGCTCGCCGAGGTCGTCGTCGGGCTCGCCCGTGACCGCGCACTCACGCACCGCGGGATGCTCGTTGAGCGCGTTCTCGATCTCCCCCGCGCCGATCTTGTAGCCCCCGCTCTTGATCAAGTCGGTCGCGCGCCGGCCCACGATCCGGATGTAGCCGTCGGCCGAGCGCGTGGCGACGTCGCCGGTCGCGAACCAGCCGTCGCGCATCGCCTCGGCCGTCGCGTCGGGGCGATTCAGATACTCGAGGAAGAGGTTCGGGCCGCGCACCTGGATCTCGCCCACGGTCTCGTCGTCGGCCACGTCGAGCATGGCGCCGTCGTCGTCGACCAGGCGCAGCTCGACGCCGTCCACGGGCGGGCCGACCGTCCCCGCGCGGCGTTCGCCGTCCGCCCGGATCGCCGTGTTCATCAGCGTCTCGGTCATGCCGTAGCGCTCGACGATCCGCTGCCCGCACGCCTGCTCGATCTGGGCGTGCAGGGTGGCGGGCAGCGCGGCCGAGCCGGACACGACCAGGCGGGCGCCCTTCAGGCCCGCGGCGGCCGGCGACTGGGCGAGCCGGTTGTACATCGTGGGGACGCCGAACAGCATCGTCGCGCGCTGTTGGAGCGCCTCCGCCGCGGCCTCGGGGGAGAAGCGGCCGAGGTGCCAGGACGCCCCGCCGCGGCGCAGCGGGCCGAGCGTGCCGAGGATCAGCCCGTGGACGTGGAACAGCGGCAGCGCGTGCGCGACCACGTCCTCGCCGGTCCACTCCCACGCGGTCGCCAGCGCGTCCAGGTTGGTGGCGATCGCCCGGCGGGGGATGACGACGCCCTTCGGCGGGCCGGTCGTGCCGGACGTGTAGACGACGATCGCCGGTTGCTCGGGATCCGGCTCGTCCGGCCAGCCGCCGCTCGCCTCGAGGTCGAGGTCGTCCAGGAACGCGTCCGGCGCGCTGTCGGAGACGATGTGCTCGCGCTCGCGCTCGCCCGACTTCGGGTTGATGGGGACGATCGGCACACCCGCGGCCAGCGCGCCCACGACCGCGACGCACGTCTGCAGCGTCGGCTCGGCGATCACCGCGACACGGTCCATCCCCGCGATCCGCTCGGCCACCGCCCCCGCCGCCGCGTGCAACCGCGCGTAACTCAGCGCCTCCTCACCCACCCGGAGCGCCTCACGGCCGTCCGGCTGCTCCAACCCCCCCAGC
>JAICUI010000042.1 GCA_025935925.1 Chloroflexota bacterium | reverse complement strand
GCCGAGGTCGACACGCAGGGCGACGCGTTCTTCCTCGTGTTCCCGACGGCGGATGCCGCCATCGCGGCGGCGGATGGCATCTCGCGCATCGACGTCGGCGGCGCGCCGGTCGCGGTGCGGATCGGCGTCCACTCCGGGACCGCGCTGCTCACGGACGAGGGCTACGTGGGCGACGAGGTGCACCTCGCGGCGCGCATCGCGGCGGCGGCGCACGGCGGACAGGTCGTCCTCTCGGCCGCGAGCCGGGCGCTCCTGCCGGCGGACCTCCCGACCACCGACCTCGGCGAGCACCGGCTCAAGGACTTCGCCCGGGCGGTCGCCATCCATCAGCTCGGCACGGCGACCTTCCCGCCGCTCCGCTCGCTGTCCGGCTCGAACCTGCCGACGCCCGTGAGCGCCTTCCTCGGACGCGCCGACGATGTCCGGGCGGTCCGCGAGCGCCTCGTCGACCGTGGCGCCCGGATCGTGACCCTCACCGGGCCCGGCGGCATCGGCAAGACGCGACTCGCGATCGAGGCCGCGCGAGCCGCGCTCGAGGCGTTTCCGGCGGGCGCCTGGTGGGTGAGCCTCGCGCCGCTCGAGGATGCCGGCCTCGTCCTGCCCACGATCGCGGGAACGCTCGGCGCCGTGCCGGACCTCGCCGCGCACATCGGGTCCCGCCGGATGCTGCTCGTGCTCGACAACCTCGAGCAGGTCGTCGACGCCGGACCGCGGCTCGCGGAGCTTCTCACCGCGTGCCCCGCGCTCGCCCTGCTCGTCACGAGCCGGATCACGCTCCGGGTGCCGGGCGAGGTCGAGCACCGCCTCGACGGGCTGGCGCCCGACGAGGCGATCGCGCTGTTCACCGAGCGGTCCGGGATCGCCGCCTCGCCGGTCATCGAGGAGCTGTGCCGCCGGCTCGACCGCCTCCCGCTCGCGATCGAGCTCGCGGCGGCGCGGGCCCGGGCGCTCGGCCCGGACGCCGTGCTGCAGCGACTCGGGTCTCGGCTCGACCTCCTGAAGGGCGCGCGCGAGCTCGACGGGCGGCAGCGAACCCTGCGCGCGACGATCGCGTGGAGCGACGGTCTCCTCGACGACGAGGCGCGGCGGCTGTTCCGCCGGCTCGCGGTGTTTCCGGGCGGCTGCTCCCTCGAGGCGGCGGAGGAGGTGCTCGGCGCCGACCTCGACGTGCTCGCGACGCTCGTCGAGCACAGCCTCGTGCGGCAGACCGACGGGCGGTTCTGGATGCTCGAGACGATCCGTGCCTACGCCGACGACGCGCTCGCCTCGGACCCGGGGCGACACGGCGTGGAGCAGGCGTTCCTCCGCTGGGCGCTCGACCTCGCAGAACGGTCCGACGCCCGGATCCGCGGCCCGAACCAGGCCGCCGTCCTCGACGAGATGGACACGGAGATCGACAACATCCGGGCCGCGTTCTCGCTCGCCGCGGCCACCGACGAGCCGGACGTCGCCCGCCGGTTCGCCCTCGCGACGGCGTGGTTCCTCAACCGACGCGGATTCGGCGCCGAGACGCGCGAGTGGGCCCAGATCGCGCTGTCGCGCCCGGGTCGCGACCCCGGCGTCGAGGGCTGGATCGTCTACGCCGCGGCGTCGCCCGACTGGGACGTCGCGCGTACGCCGGAATCGCTCGCGGCGCTCGAGCGCGCCACGGAGCTCGCCCGGGAGGCCGGCGACGAGCGGCTGGAGGCCACGGTGATCGAGGTGCGCGGCTTCATCGACGACTCGCCGGCTGGACGCGAGCTGATCGAGGCCGCCGCCGGGATCCTCCGGCGGCGCGGTGATCGCGACGCACTGGCGCGCAACCGGATCAACCTCGCGGCGCGGTACCTCAACGACGACGAGCCGGCGCTCGCGCTCGAGGCGAGTGCCGAGGCGCTCGCCCTCGCCGAGACGGGCGGCAACGCGCACGGCATCGGCATGGTCCACGCGAACGCGGCGGCGGCGCTCGCGCTGCTGGGCCGGATGCCGGAGGCGGCCGAGCGCCTCGTCGCCGCTCACCACGCCTTCGACCAGGTGGGAGAGCGGTTCGGGTACGTGTTCCTGCTCGAGACGGCCGCGGTCACGCTCGTCGCCGATCCGCCCGATCCGCTCGTCGCGGTGCTCGTCGCGTCGGCGCGCGAGGGATATCGGCGGTACGCGCAGTCGCTCGAGCCCGTCGACAGCCGGCTCTACGCGCTGGTCGAGCCCGCCCTCGCGTCGCTCGACGCCGGCGTCCGCTCCGCGGCGCTCGCGGAAGGCGCGAGCCTCGAGCCGGCCGGCGCCTTCCGTCGCTGGCTGGAGCGACGGCCCGCCTGACGCCGGCGGCGCGTGGCACCTGGCCGGCGCCGACGTTACGGCGCGTGACCGTCCGATGCGGCCCCGGCCGCCGCCACGAGCCGCGACACCACCGCCTGTGTCAGCGTCCAGCCCTTGAGCGGGTCGCGTGGCAGCCGGATCCGGACCTGGTTCGAGGCGAACGTCATGTCGCCGGGTCGCACGCCGGGCAGGGGCGCGGCGCCGCCCGACGCCCCCGGGGCGAGCAGCTGCATCGCCGTCGCGCGCGAGATCCCGGCACCGAACCGGACGACGAGCCAGCCCTCCTCGCGCGCCAGCGACGCGACGCCCGCGGTCTCCGCGGCCAGCCGCAGCTCGGCGACCTCGACGAGCCGCAGGACCGGGGCCGGCATCGGGCCGTAGCGGTCCGTGACCTCCTGCCGGAATGCGGCGACGTCGCCGCTGGACCGGGCGCGCGCGAGCCGCCGGTACAGCTCGAGCTTCTGCGCCTGGTCGGGCACGTAGCCGTCGGGCAGGTGCGCGTCGACCGGAAGGTCGACGACCGCCTGGGGCACCTCGCGGACCGGCTCGCGCTCCTCGCGCCGCGCCTTCGCCTCCTCGACCGCCTCGGCGAGGAGCCGCGAGTACAGGTCGAAGCCGACCGACGCCATGAACCCGCTCTGCTCGCCGCCGAGGATGTTCCCGGCACCGCGGATCTCGAGGTCGGCGAGCGCGATCTGGAACCCGGCCCCGAGCTCAGAGGCGTTGAAGATCGCCTGGAGCCGCTTGCGCGCCTCCTCGCTCATCCGCTCGCGACGCCGGTACAGCAGGTACGCGTACGCCCGCCGCGACGACCGACCGACCCGGCCCCGCAGCTGGTAGAGCTGCGCCAGGCCGAGCGTGTCGGCCCGGTCGATCACGATCGTGTTGGCGTTGGGGATGTCGAGCCCGCTCTCGATGATCGTCGTGCACACGAGCACGTCGGCGCCGCCGTCGGCGAACGAGAGCATCACCTTCTCCAACGTGCCCTCCGGCATCTGCCCGTGGCCGACGACGATGCGTGCCCCGGGCAGGAGCCGGCGCAGCTGCTCGGCCTGCGCCTCGATCGTCTCGACGCGGTTGTGGACGTAGAACACCTGGCCGCCGCGGTCGAGCTCGCGCAGGATCGCGTCGCGCACGAGCCCGGCGGACGCCTCCGCGACCCGCGTCTGGATCGGCAGCCGATCCTCGGGCGGCGTCTCGATCACGCTCAGGTCCCGGATGCCGGCCAGGGCGAGGTTGAGAGTGCGCGGGATCGGCGTCGCCGACAGCGTCAGCACGTCGACCGCGCTCCGCAGCTGCTTCAGCCGTTCCTTGGCCGCGACGCCGAACCGCTGCTCCTCGTCGACGACCACGAGGCCGAGGTCCCGGAACGCGACGTCCTTCGACAGCAGCCGGTGGGTCCCGATGACGATGTCGACCGAGCCCGCCGCAAGCCCCGCGACGGTCGCGTCCTGGTCCTTCGCCGACACGAAGCGCGACAGCAGCCGAACCGTCAGCGGGAACGCCGCGAAACGCTGCGAGAACGTCGTGAAATGCTGCCCGGCGAGCACCGTCGTCGGCACGAGCACCGCGACCTGCTTCCCGTCCTGGGTCGCCTTGAACGCCGCGCGCAAGGCGACCTCGGTCTTGCCGTACCCGACGTCGCCGACGACGAGCCGGTCCATCGGGCGCCGGTGCTCCATGTCGAGCTTCACCTCGACGGCGGCGCGGAGCTGGTCGGGGGTCTCCTCGTACGGGAACGACGCCTCCATCTCGAGCTGCCACGGCGAATCGGCGGCGTACGCGAAGCCCTCGGCCGCTTCGCGCTTCGCGTACAGCGCGAGCAGCTCGTCGGCGAGGTCCGCGACCGCCTTCCGGACGCGCTGCTTGGTCCGCAGCCAGTCGGAGCCGCCGAGCCGCGACAGCTGCGGGTGCTCGCCGCCGCTGTAGCGGGTCACGCGGTTGATCTGCTCGACGGGCACGAAGATCCGGTCGCCCGCCGCGAAGCTGAGCTCGAGGTAGTCGCGCTCCTCGCCCGGGCCGCCGCGCCGGAGCATCTGCTCGTAGCGGGCGATGCCGTGGTCGATGTGGACGACCATGTCGCCGGGCGTCAGCCGCTCGAGGATGTCGCGCGGGACGACGCGGCGCATCGCCTTGGGACGGCGTACCCGGACGGACCCGAAGAGCTCGCGATCGGTGACGACCGCGAGGCCGTCCGGACCACCCTCGAACCCTCCGTTGAGGCTCCGCTCCACGAGCGCGATCGCGCCGCGGGGCGGCGGCTCCGCGACCCGGCCCACGATGCCGACGGGGCGTCCGGCCTCGCCGAGCAGCTCCGCGAGCCGCGGGGCCTGGTCGGACGCCAGGACGACGCGCCGGCCCTCGCCCAGCCAGTGCTCGACGCCGTCGACCAGGCGCTCCGTCCTGCCGGGCGGCAGGACGGGCTCCCGCCAGCCGAACAGGTCGCCGGAGGTCAGCCCTTTCGAGGCGAACGCCATCCCGGCCGCGTCCTGCGCCTCGGAGGTCCACGTGAGCTCGAGCGTGCGGGCGCCGTGCAGCCGCGCCTTCCAGTCCCGCGACGGCAGGTAGGCCTGCGGCCAGTCGCGGGGGAGCTCCCCCTGGTCGACGAGCTCGCGATGGCGCTCCTCGGCCTGGCGCCACAGGAACGCGGCTGCGTCGGCGAGGTCGCCCGGCTCGTCGAGGACGAACAGCGTCGAGGGGTCGAGATGGTCGAGTCCGGTCGACGGGGCGACGACGCGTGACCAGACCTCCGCGGCGTCGCCGGCGGCCAGCGCCCGGCCCTCGGTCCCCGGGGCCTCGCGCTCGGGCGAGGCGGCCTCGCCGGCGAACCGGGCGAGGTCGATCGCGAGCCGCTCCGGAAGCCTCGCGGCGAGCCGGCCCAGCCGCGCGCGGATGTCGTCCGCGCCGCCCGGGGGCAGCAGGAACTCCGTCGCGGGCAGGAGGACGAGGTCGCGGACCGTGCCCACGCTGCGCTGGTCGGTCGGGTCGAAGGCGCGCAGCGAGTCGATCTCGTCGCCGAAGAACTCGATTCGGATCGGCAGGGACGCGGACGGGGGGAACACGTCGACGATGCCGCCGCGACGCGCGAGCTCACCGCGGCCGGCCACCTCGAGCACCGGCGTGTAGCCGCGGTCGAGGAGCTCGCCGAGGAGCGCGTCGAGCCCGATCCGGGTGCCGGCACGGAGCTCGCGCGGCGTGGAAGGCAGGTCGGCGGGCGCGATCGTCGCCTGGAGCAGCGCTTGGACGCTCGCCACGAGGACCCGCGCCCGGCCCGCTCGCCATGCCGCGAGCGCCGCGACGCGGGCCGCCGTCTCGTCGGGGACGAGCTCGCTGCGTTCGTAGGCCAGCGACGTCCGCGGCTCGAGCACCGCGACGAGCCCCGGGTCCCCGAGCCAGGCGCCCAGCTCCTCGGCGACGCGGTCGCCGATCTCCGCGTCGCGCGCGACCCAGCACAGCCGCTCGCCGCCGGGCGCGAGCGCGAGCGCCGCGGTGAGGTACGACTTCGCGCCGTGCGGGACCGCCGTCAGCCCGACGTGGCGCCCGTGCATCCCGGGCTCCGCGACCGGCCCGAGACGCTCGCGCAGCGAGGCGAACGATCCGGTGTCGTGGAGCAGCCGCGGCAGGACCGCGAGATCCGGGACGCGGCGACCGGCCCGCGCCCCGGCCGGGACGCCGGCTCCCCGCGCGGCGGGCGCCCGCGGGGGACGTCGTCTCGCCGAGGCCGGGGAACCGTCGCGCGGCGCACGGGCCGCCGGATCGAGCAGCTCGACCTCCGCCTCCGCCGCTGCCCGGTCGAGGTCCGTCCGCGCCTCGGCCTGCTCCGCCGCCGCCCGCCGCTCGGCCCACTCGCGGGCGACCTTCTGGGCGACGTTGCGCTGCCGGGTCGTCCGGCCGCGATATCGGTCGCTCACCGCGGCTCCCGGTCATGGCCGCGGCCGCGCTCCGGGTCGCCGCCGAGGATCCGCCGCCAGCCGGTCTTCGTGCGCCGGACCCCATCGTCGCCGGCCGGACCGCCGGGCTCACCGGGGCCCGGTGCGCCGCCCGAGGACCCGGCGCCCTCGGAGCCGCCGCACTGGAGCTCGAAGCTGTTGAACCGGTTCGCGGCCTTCGAGGTCCCATCCCTCGCCCACGCCTCGACGGCCTCGGCGGCCGCATCGAGCAGCACCGGCATGCATGCCATCTCGTCGGCCTGGAAGCGCGACAGCACGTGGTCGATCGCCCCGCGCCCCGGCTCGCCGATCCCGATCCGGAGCCGGCTGAACTTCTCGGAGCTCAGCTCGTCCACGATCGAGCGCAGCCCGTTGTGCCCGCCGTGCGAGCCGGACTCGCGGAACCGCAGCTTTCCGAACGGGAGCGCGAAGTCGTCGGTCACGACCAGCAGGTCGGCGAGCGGCACGCGGTCCTTGGCGAGCAGCTTCCGGACCGCGATCCCGGAGTCGTTCATGAACGTCTGGGGCTTGGCGAGGATGAGGTCGAGGCCCTTGTACCGCAGCTCGACCGTCGAGCTCGCGTCGCGCTGCCGCCCGCGGCCGGACCGACCCGCCCGGTCCGCGAGCCGGTCGAGCACCATCCAGCCGATGTTGTGGCGCGTCTCCGCGTACTGATTGCCCGGGTTGCCCAGGCCGACGACGAGCTTCACGAGGCGGGTCACGCTCCCCTTGAACCGCGATTGGACACGGCGAACGGCCCCGGGACGACGTCCGACGGGGCTCACTTGCCATGGTACCGCGTGGCTCGCCGGTCCCTCGAACGACGTAGGGACGGGTAGGCCGCGTCGCGATCAGCCGAGCAGCCGGCGCTCCAGGTCGCGCATCGCGCGCTCCTCGCGAGGCTGGGCGTGGTCCCAGCCGCAGACGTGGAGCGTCCCGTGCGTCACGAGCAGCCGCAGCTCGTCCCGCGCGTCCCAGCGGACATCGCCGGTCTGCCCGCCGCGGCCCGCCTCGGCCTGGCCGGCGGCGCGCTCGACCGAGACGACGACGTCGCCGAGGTGCTGCCGCGTCGCGGGCGGCAGCGGAAACGCCGGCGCCATGCCGGCAGCCCGCTCCTTTCCGGGATGGTCCCGGAAGGCGGACGGCGGCAGAAGCGGGAACGACAGCACGTCCGTCGGGCCGTCCTTGTCCATGTGCTCGAGGTTCAGCGCCGCGAGCTCCCGGTCGTCGCTGAGCGTCAGCCCGAGCGATGCCGGCCCTGGCGCGCCCGCCGCCTCGAGCGCCGCGACCGCCGTGCGCGCGAGGACGGTGCCCGGCAGCAGCCGGTGCACGCCGTCACGCCATTCGACGTCGATCCGCCACGCGCCCAGGTAGTGGCTGCGCACGCCTCGCGTCAGGAGCCGTCGCCGGCGGCGCGGCGGCTCTCGAGCTCCACGACCTTGTTCTGCGGGTACGCGATGCGCTGGTGGTACATGCCCAGCAGCTGCTTCACGAACGCCTCGCGGATGAGCTCGATGTCGCGCAGGGTGAGGTCGCACTCGTCGAACTGGTCGTCCGCGATGCGCTCCTCGATGATCCGCGTGACCATCGCCCGGATCGCGGCCTCGTCGCGCGAGCTGAGCGAGCGGACCGAGGCCTCGACCGAGTCGGCCAGCATCGTGATCGCCGCCTCGCGGGACTGCGGCTTCGGGCCACCGTGGCGGAACCTCCGGACATCGACCGCGTCGGCGGCCTTCTTGCCCTCCGCCGTGTCGAGGCCGCCGTAGGGCGCTGCCGCCTGCTCCTTCGCCCGAGCGTAGAAGTAGGACATGACCGCGGTGCCGTGGTGCTGCGGGATGAACGCGATGATCGCCTTCGGCAGCCCCGACCGGTACGCGATGTCGATGCCCTCCGACACGTGGCTCTTGAGCAGCTGCGCCGACGTCTCGGGATCGAGCTCGTCGTGGATGTTCTCGCCGCCCGACTGGTTCTCGATGAACGCCGCCGGGTTCCCGAGCTTCCCGATGTCGTGGTAATACGCTGCTACGCGAGCAAGGAGCGCATCCGCGCCGATCGCCTCGGCGGCGGTCTCGGCGAGGTTCCCGACCATCAGCGAGTGGTGGTACGTGCCGGGCGTCTCGACCAGCAGGCGGCGCAGGAGCGGCTGTGACGGGTTCGCGAGCTCGAGCAGCTGGAACACCGTCACGATCCCGAACACCGACCCGAGGACCGCGAACGTCCCGACGGCGGCCACCGCCGCGCCCCCGGCCGACACCGCCGCGGCGCCGATGAGCTGCAGGACGCCCTGGATGTCCTGGTCGCCCAGCAGCGCGAACATCACGACGACCACGCCCTGGACCACGAACACGCCGATGCCGGCCTGGATGAACACCCACAGCCGGTCGCCGCGACGGACGCCGACGATGCCCGCCATGCCGCCGAGCAGGACGTACGTCGCCATCTCGAGCCCGGCGCCGTTCACCGCCGAGGCGAGGATCGCGAGCAGCGCGGTCATCACCATCGCCACGCCCGCATCGAGCAGCACCGCGACGAGCATCGGCACGGCCGCGAGCGGCAGCGCGTAGGGCAGCCACGCCCGGCCGGCCGTGACCTTCAGGGCGAACACCGCGACCAGCAGCAGCAGGCTCAGGAGCAGCAGGACGTTGTTGCGGTGCCAGAACTCGCGCCGGAACCGCCACGTCCAGGTCAGGAGGACGGCGATCACGAGCAGCGACAGCACGACGAAGCCGATCAGCCGCGCGACGTCGAGGCCGCCCTCGTTGAGCTTGAAGTACTGGATCGCTTCCCACGCCTCGGGATCGATCCGGTCGCCGGTCCGGACGATCGTCTCGCCCTTCTCCCACGACTTCTGCATGTCGGGCACCAGCTCGGCCTGCCGGTTCTTCTCGGCCTGCGTCGCGTCGGCCGAGAACGACGAGTTGGCGACGACGAGCGGCCGGATGAGAGCGGACCCCAGCGCGATCTCCGGGCCCGTGAGGTCGCCCGCGAACCGGCTCGCGATGCCGTCTCGGATCGTGGACTCGGCGCTGTCGCGAAGCTCGGACCGCTCGACGGTGTCGAGGACCCGCGACGACTCGGCTCGGACCGCATCCCAGCGCTTCGCGCTGAGCCCGAGGAGCGTCGTCCGGATGTCCTCGCTCAGCTCGCCCGGCAGCGCCTCCGCGAGAAGCGTCGCGCGGAGGTCGGCGGCGACGCCGTCGGCGAACGCCGCGTCGATCGGCGCCACCTTGTTCTCGAACTCCCGCAGCTGCTGCGCGGCGACCGACGCGCCGCGCGCGATCGTGTAGTCGTACTGCGGCTGGACGGCGTCACGGGCGGCCTGGCGGGCCTCGTCGGTCAGGACCTCGCTGACGTACTGGTCGGTCCGGACGGCGTAGACGTTGAACGGGGCGGGCTTGCCGAGCTCGAGCGCCGTCTGGGCCGGGATGACGTCCAGCCCGAGGATCACGGACATGGCCGCCGCCAGCAGCACCGAGAGCAGCAGCAGCCGGCCAAGGTCGCGTCTCGTGAACTGGACGGCGGCCGGTTCGGGGGTCCGCGCGAGCATCGTCGATCGCCTCCCGTCCGGAGGTCAGTGCCCCGCGCCGTGCGCGGCGAGGTCCGCCTGCGCCAGCGATTGCGCGACGAGCCCGGACAGGACCTTGCCATCCGCGCGGCCACGCGTCCGCGGCGACAGCCAGCCCATCACCTTGCCGAGGTCGCGCGCGCTGGTCGCGCCGGTCGCCGCGATGGCCTCGTCCACGAGCGCCCGGAGCTCGTCGTCGCCGAGCGGCTGCGGCAGGTACTCGCCGAGAATCGCGATCTCGGCCTCCTCCTTCGCCGCGAGGTCCTCGCGGCCGCCCTTGCGGAAGGCGTCGACGCTCTCGCGACGGGTCTTCACCTCGCGCGCGAGGACGCCGATGACGTCATCGTCGGACAGCGTGATCCGCTTCGACTTCTCGGCGTTGTAGATCGAGTTCTGGACCATCCGCAGGACGTCGCGGCGCAGCGTGTCACCCGACCGCATCGCCGCGGTCGTGTCGTCCTGCAGTCGTTCGCGAAGGGTCAAACCGGTTGTGGCTCCTGGGAGCCGGTCGTCATGTCGACGACCGGCTCTCCGAGGGCCGAGGCCGCTCTGCGGAGGCCATCGGCCCGAGGATTCAGCCCTGGCTCGCTCGTGCGTTCTTCTTGCGCTTCGCTTCCTTGCGCTTCCGCTTCACCGACGGCTTCTCGTAGTGCTCACGACGACGAGCCTCGGCGAGGATCCCGCTCTGCTGGATCTTCTTGTTGAAGCGGCGCAGGGCGCTTTCGAACGTCTCGTTCTCGCCCACTCGGACTTCGGCCAATCCCGGTTCACCTCCTCGGGCAGGGGTCTCGCACCCGCCTTCCGCGCGCGATGCCCTGCGGCGCGGATGGCGTCCCGGCGGGTTCCGCACGCACGCACGCGCAGCCTGCCGGCAGGCTGGCGGAGTGTACACGCCGCCCGCAAGCGTGTCACCCGGGCGCGAATCACCGGTTGGGCGAAGGTCGTCATCATCGCCACGATGCGGATCCTCCTCCTGCTCCTGCTCGCAGCGGTCCTCGCGGCCTGTGCGTCCACCGCCTCGCCGGCGACCCGCGCGGCGGCGACCGCGACCCTCGAGCCCTCGCCGGGCCAGTCCGACGCGGACATCCGCCAGGCGATGGAGCAGCGACAGGGCTTCGGCCTTCGGGCGGACGAGGCATGGGTGCGGTCCGTCGCCGGCGACCCGAATGCGAGCTCAACCCTGCTCGGGATCCCGCTGACCAAGGCGGAGGCCATCGAGTTCCAGGGACGCCAGGAGCGGTTGGCGGGCGTCGCCGGCCTCGCGCAGCGCTACGCCCATGACCACCCGGACGAGTTCGCGGGTCTGTTCATCGACCAGCAGCACAAGCTCGTCGTCATCCAGTTCACGGGCAACCTCGAGAGCCACCAGGCAGCGCTCGCGAAGCTCATCCCCGGCGACGACGAGCCGCTCGCGGTCCGGCTCGCCCGCCACTCGAGCGCCGACCTGCAGGCCGTCGTCGACCGGATCGTCGCCGACCGCAACTGGATGCGCACGATCGACGCCGCGTTCATGGCCGGCGGCGTCGACGAAGCGCACAACCGCATCGACGTCGAGATCTCGAGCGCCAACCCGGCGGCCGCCGCACTCATCGCGGCGCGCTACGGCTTGACCCCGGACGAGCTACGGGTGACCTCGGATGGGACCGGGATCCAGCTGCAGCCGCGTGGGACCGTCCGCGGGCGGATCGTCCGCGCCGACGGCACCCCGCCCGGTGACAACGGGTTCGACCTGGCGTGGACGTCGGACCATCCGGGGTCCGGAGCCGGCGAGTGCGGGAGCGAGGTCGGCATGGGGGTCGCGGCGGATGGTCGTTTCGTGCTGCCGTGCGCCCCTGGTGGGTGGACGATCAGGGTCCAGGTCGACGGCCCGAACGGTTGGCAGGACATCGGCCATCGGCATGTGGTCGTCCCGCCCGGCCTCGCCGTGGACGTGGTGATCCGCCTCGATCCCTGACGTTCCGGGATTGCCTGAGCTCAGGCGCGCAGCAGATTTGCGAGCTCGAACTCTGCGCGCTGCAGCTCCATGTGCGCCTGGCGCACCCGCTTCCGTTCGGCCGCCCCGCGCCACGGGAACAGCTCGGCGATGGCCTGGTTGTCCGCGATCACGGCACGCAGCCGCGCGATCGACCGCCGGATGTGGGACGTGCTTCGCGCGCGATCGGGGTCGAGGTCGGCCACGGCGAGCCCTCCCGAACATGACGGCCGCCAGCCTTTCGGACGGCCGCTCGTCCGCCACGATGCGAATCCCGTCGATGCATCCCGCTAGCCGGGGCGGCCGGTGCCCTCTCGACTTCGGTGCAAATTCCAGCGGCTCGCGATTGCGTCAGGCGTGGGTGAGGTCGCGGTCCTCGAGCTCCCAGGCGTGGTCGAGCATGTGCCACGCGCAGCGGCGGATCAGGAACGGGACGAACCAGGTGCGCGCCATCAGCCCGTCGGCGTTGTACTGGCGGATCGCCGCGGCGAAGTCCCGTCGGTACGCCGCGAGCGCCACGGGATCGTCGCGCGTGTCGACCTCGTAGTCGACGCCCACCTTCTTCGAGAGGTCGTAGATCTCCCAGCCCACGACGTGCCGGCGGATCACGTCCTTCTCGCGGCCGCCGCCTCGCGGTCCCTTCCTGAGCTCCTCGGACACCCGGGCGAGCGTCGCGTCGAAGTACGCCCACGTCGCCTCGAGCAGCGCGACCTTGCGGTCGCAGTCGGCCGGGCTCATCGGCTCCTTCTCGGCGCTGGCCGGGACGCCGGACAGGCCGTAGAAGTCCGTCATGCCGATCCCGGGCACGTCCTCGACGATTTCCGGCCCGCCGAGCCTGCCGAACGAGGCGCCGTACCCCGCGAGCTCGGCGACCCTCGCATACCGCGGGCGGTACGCCTCGAGCGACTCGAGCGATTGCGCGTCGGTCTTGCCCCAGCGGTCCCAGCCGGGCCAGTCGAACGCCGCGGCGACGACCTTCTTCTTCTTGCCGCGCTCGAGCATCACGCGGACGGGCTCGGTCATGGCGGCTCCCGTGACTCCCGGCACTCGCTCCACCCGGATCATCGCGCGTCGACGTGCCACGGCGCGTCATGTTCGCCACGTACGATCCAACGATGGAGACCCTCCTCGATCTCCTCGAGTCGAGCGCCCAGCGGTTCGCGGCGAAGCCCGCCCTCGGCCTGCGGCGCGACGACGGGACGACGTTCCACTGGTCGTACCGGGAGCTCGAGCGTCGCTCGCGCCTCGCGGCCTTCCGGCTGCGCGCCCTCGGGCTGCGCCCGGGAGACCGCGTGCTGACCTGGTCGCCGTCGACGCCGGCCCTGCCCGCCGCCTACTTCGGCGCGATGTACGCGCGCCTCATCTACGTTCCCCTGGACTCGCGGATGAGCGCCGACGCGATCGCGAACATCGTCGACGCGTCGGGCGCGACCCGCCTCCTCCTCGGCACCGGGCGCGACGCGCCGGACCCGCGCGAGGTCGGCCTCGAGCGGTTCCCGACGACCGAGATCGAGTCGCTGTCGGCCGACCCGGGCGACGACCTGCCGGCCGACTGGGAGGCGCAGGTCCAGGCGTGGGAGCGCCCGAAGCCCGACGAGATCTACCAGCTCGTGTTCACGTCGGGCACGACCGGGAACCCCAAGGGCGTGATGCTCGCGCACGACAACTCGCTCGCGGGCGTCCTCTCGTTCCACGGGATCATCGAGCCGATGGAGCACCGCCTGGTGTCGCTGCTGCCGCTGTCGCACAGCCTGGAGCAGGCCGTCAGCCTGTTCTACGCGATGGACGTCGGCGCCTCGGTCCTCTACGTGCGAAGCCGGAACCCCCGCGTCATCTTCGACAGCCTGCGCGAGCACCGCGTCACGACGATGCTCCTCGTGCCGCAGGTCCTCGACCTGTTCTGGAACGCGATCGAGCGCGAGGTCGAGCGGCAGGGGAAGACGTCGCAGTTCGAGCAGCTGCGGCGGGTCGCGCGGCGGCTGCCCTACTGGGCTCGGCGGATCCTGTTCCGGAGCGTCCACGCGCAGCTGGGCGGCGGCCTCCGGCTGTTCGCGATCGCCGGCGCGTTCCTGCCGCCCGCGCTCCAGCGGGCGTGGGAGGACATGGGCGTCATCGTGATCCAGGGCTACG
Source organism: Chloroflexota bacterium (assembly GCA_025935925.1). Classification (GTDB taxonomy): domain Bacteria; phylum Chloroflexota; class Limnocylindria; order Limnocylindrales; family CSP1-4; genus CAIXZV01. Next base: position 16,050 of record JAICUI010000042.1, on the reverse strand, counting down.
GCGCGACCGAGACCGCCGCGGGCTCGGCGACAACCATGCACGACCATCCGCTGGGCTGCGTCGGATGGCCGCCGAACCCGGTCGAGATGCGGATCGCCGCCGATGGCGAGATCCAGTTCCGCGGCCCCACCCTGTTCAAGGGCTACTGGGACAACCCGGCGGCCACAGCCGATGCGTTCACCGACGACGGCTGGTACCGCAGCGGCGACCTCGGCCAGCTCGACGGCAAGGGCCGGCTCCACCTGCACGGTCGCAAGAAGGACATCATCGTCCTGCCCAACGGCTTCAACGTCTATCCCGAGGACATCGAGAACGCGCTCCGCGTCGCCGGGATCCGCGACAGCGTCGCCGTCGAGACGCGCCCGGGGCGGATCGAGGTCGTGGTGCTCGCGCCCGGCACGCACGCCGCACCCGGGGACCAGCGCGCGACCGCGGGGGTCGACGGGGCGATGCCCGAGGACATCCGGTCGGAGATCGACGCCGCCGTCAGGGCCGCGAACGGGGCGCTCGGGCCCAACCAGCGGATCATGGGCTGGCGGCTGTGGCCCGACGCCGACTTCCCGCGCACCCACACGTTCAAGGTCAGGCGCGACCGGGTGCGCGCGTGGGCGACGGTCGACTCCCCGCTGCCGGTCTCAGAGGCCGCGGCGGGCTGATCGCCGGACGCCGGGCCTCGCGGGGCCGATCGGTCAGCGGACGCGGCCCTCGCGGAGGAGGGCGATCGCCTTCTCGACGCGACGCGCCTTCGTCTCGGGGTTGCTCGTCCCCTCGACGCTCGTCGTGAAGCCGCGCTTGTTGCTGTACGAGAGGCCGTCGAAGAACGCCTTCGCCGCCGGTTCGGCTGCGAGGGCCGCCGCGAGCTCGGGCGGCATCTCGACCTCGCGGGGCGCCGTGTCGAGGTCGAGCGTCACTTCCACCTCGTCCCCCGCCTTGACGCCCGCCGGGACCCGGTGCTCGGCGGCGAGGGGCAGCATCGACGCCTCGGTGTACGGAAAGACGGTCGATCGGTACGTGTAGCCGTTGATCGTGACGGTCACCTTCGGGCGCCTGCCGCCGCCGAGCGCCTCGACGACGTCGGGCGGGACCTCGAAGCCGGTCGCGGTCTTGCCCTCGGCGCGCAGCGTGGTCCGGAACGTCTGGGCGGCCATGCGTTGAGTCTAGGGCGTGACGGGCGTCCCGATCGTCTCCAGCGCCGCGGCGACGTCCGCGGGACCCGTGTCGGTCGAGCCCGACGGCGACCAGGCGTAGAAGACGAGCGTCGGCCCGACCTGGCGGAGCACGAACTGCGCGTCGCGCGGGTACTGGACCTGGCCCGTGCCCGAGCCCAGGTAGCGCAGGAGGTCGGTGCCTGTCGTCTGCGCCTGGCTGCTGCTCGGCAGCTCGTAGATCACCACGTAGCCGCCATCCGGCTGGCTCGGGATGATCGCCTGCACGAGCCGCCGCGGGACGTTGACCAGCGCCGGGCTCTCGCCGGGGCGGTACGGCGTCTGCGGGTCGCGCGACTGGATGCGGGCCGCACCGAGCGCCGCCACGACCTGGTCGTGCGTCTGCTGCGACGCGGCGCCCGGGACGGCCATCGTCGGGGGCGCGTCGGCGACGCGGATGCCGACGCCGAACACGGTCAGCACGAGCAGCAGCACCATCAGCAGCAGGCCGCCGATGCCGACGATCGCGAACACGAGCGGCGCGCCGCCGCCCTTCGGCGCGTCGGCGGACCCTTCGGACGTCGTCATCCGGGTGGCCAGCTCATTCGCCGCCCGCCGAGCAGGTGGACGTGCAGGTGCGCGACGGACTGCCCGCCGTCCGGCCCGACGTTCGTCACGAGCCGCCAGCCCCCGTCGAGGCCGTCGCGGCGCGCGATGTCCGCGGCGACGGTGAACAGCCGGGCGAGCAGCTCGGCGTCGGTGGCCGCGAGCTCCGCGGCCGACGCCACGTGACGGACCGGGATCACCAGCACGTGCGTCGGCGCCTGCGGGTTGATGTCGCGGATCGCGAACACGAGGTCGTCCTCGTGCACCTTGTCGACCGGGATCTCGCCCGACGCCATGCGGCAGAACAGGCAGTCGTCAGGCATGGCTGCCTCCACTCGGGACGAGGACGGGCAACGGGACGTGGAGCCGCCGCGGTGCGAGGTCGATGGCGATGAGCTCCGCCTCGACGCGCTCCGGGACGTCGGGGTCCATCGCGGTCCGGCGAACCGTCAGGACGGCGTTCTCGAGATCGGCGGGGTCGCCCGGACGCGGCGAGACGGCGACCAGGACGTGGTCCTCGGCGTGGCCCACCCACCTTCCATCGTCGAGCCGCTGCTCGGCGAGGACGCGGGTCGTCGTCCCGAGGCCGGCCCGCGCCCAGCGTGCGCGCGCCGTGGCCGCCCGGGCGAGCAGCGCCGCCGCGCGCTGCTTCTTGATCGGCTCCGGGACCTGGCCGGCCATCCTCGTCGCGGGCGTCCCCGGCCGCGCCGAGTAGCGGAACACGTGGAGCCCCGCGAGGTCGAGGCGGTCGATGAAGCGGACCGAGCCGTCGAACGCCGCGTCGTCCTCGGTCGGGAAGCCCGTGATGACGTCGGCGTGGACGGCGACGCCGGGGATCGCGCGGCGCGCCCGCTCGACGACCCTCGCGTAGTCCGCGGACAGGTACCGGCGGCCCATGCGCCGGAGGACGCCGTCGTCGCCGGACTGGAGCGGGAGATGGAGGTGGGGCAGCGTCCGGGGCGCATGGGCGGCCCAGGTGTCGAGGAGCTCGTCGTCGACGTGCTGGGGCTCGATCGAGCTGAGCCGGATCCGCTCCACGGGCGTCTCGTCGAGGATCCGGCCGACGAGCTGGGCGAGCGTCAGCGCGCTGGCCGTGTGGCTGCCGCGATGGCCGCGCTCGGACCAGCCGCCGTCGTACGTGCCGATGTTGATCCCGGTCAGGACGATCTCACGATGCCCGGCCGCGAGCGCCCGCCGGACGTCGGCGAGGACGCGCTCCGGCGGGAGCGAGCGTTCCGCGCCGCGGGCCCGCGGGATGATGCAGTACGTGCAGAAGAACGAGCAGCCGTCCTGGACCTTCACGAACGCCCGGGTCCGCTCGACGGACGCCCGGTCGTCGGCGACGCCGTCCAGCGCCTCCGCCGCGACGGCATCCGCCCCGGACAGCGTCGGCATCGGCGCGGACCACGGTGCCTCGCCGCGGTCGTCGGCGGCGTCGACGAGCGCCTCGAGCTCGCCGAGGAGCGCCGACTTCTCGTCGTTCCCGATGAGCCGCGCCGCGGCGTCGATCGAGGTGAACGCCTCCGGCCCGACCTGCACGGAGCAGCCCGTGACGACGACCTGCGCGTCCGGGTTCGCGCGCCGGGCACGGCGCACGGCCGCTCGAGACTTCTCGTCCGCGGTCGACGTGACCGTGCACGTGTTGACGAGGTAGAGGTCGGCCCGCGTCGCGGGGTCCACGAGCGGAACCCCGGCCTGGCGCAGGAGGCGGGCGGCGGCTTCCATCTCGGACTGGTTGACCTTGCAGCCGAGGTTGACGATCGCCGCGGACGCCGGCCGCGCCTCGATCACCACAGGACCGGCTTCGTGGACATCAGGAAGCCGATGAGCCCCACGGCGGTCGTGATCCCGTACGCGACGTAGCGCTGCCGGCGGGCGCGGGCCCGCCACGCCTCGCGATCGGCCTCGGTCTGGATGTTCTCGCGCCGCAGGAGGCGGCGGAGCGAGGGCCGCTGGACCGCGAACGCGACGACCGCCGTGATCGCGTACGTGAGGAGGCTGACGAGAAGCCACGGCTGCTCGAGCATCCGCGCCCCGAGCACGGCGATCATCGCGAGGCCCGTCAGGGCGAGGCCGGCACCGATGACGAGCGTGCCGTGCGCCTGGATCCACAGCAGCGCGCGGACGAACGGACCCGGCTCGGGCGCTTGGTAGCCCGCGGTGACGATCCGATTCCGGAGCGTGAACGGCAGCAGCAGGCTGGGCACGAACAGGGCGACCGCGAGCGTGATGTGCGTCGCGAGGATGATCGGGAAGAGGGGGGCGAGGTCCGGCATCGTCTGACGGTCGATCGTAGCGCAGCGCCGTTCGGGGTCCCGCGAGTCAGCCGGCGCGCGTCAGCTCGAGCGCCACCCAGTCGCCTTCGGCCCACCGGTTGGCGAGCTCGAAGCCGCGGCTCGCGAACGCTTCCGCGACCTCCGGCTCGCGGTCGCGGAAGATCCCGGACGCCAGCAGGGTGCCCCCCGGCCGGACCTCCGCGGCGAGCGCGTCGGCGAGGCGCACGAGCAGGCTCGCGATCAGGTTCGCGAGGACGACGTCGAACGGACCGTCGCCCGTCGGGACGCTCCCCTCGCGCGACACGATGACCCGGTCGAGTCCGTTGCGGAGGGCGTTCTCACGGCTGGCGTCGACGGCGATCGGATCGACATCGACGGCCACGAGCTCGCGCGCGCCGAGCCGGCCGGCGGCGATCGCCAGGATCCCCGACCCGGAGCCGACATCGACCACGCGGGCGCCCGCGAGCAGCCCGCGATCGGCGAACCCCTCGAGCGCCGCCAGGCACAGCCGGGTCGTCGGATGGAGCCCCGTGCCGAACGCCATGCCGGGGTCGAGGGCGAGGACGACGTCGTCGGGCTGGCGGCGATGCCGGCGCCACGTCGGGCGGATCACGATCCGCCGACCGACCCGGAGCACCGGGAAGTGCGCCTTCCACGCGTTCGCCCAGTCGGCCTCGTGGACGACGCGCGCCGTCAGCTCGCCGATCGGCCGGAGCCCGAACGCCTGGAGGTGCCCGAGCTCCCGCTCCGCGCGTGCCGTCGCCGCGATGACGCTCGCAGCATCGGTCAGCGGGAGGGCCGCCCGCACGATCGCGGGGCGCGACACGTCCACTCGCGCGCCCAGCCCCTCGTCGACCAGCTCGAACGCGGGCTCGACGGACGTGCCGCCAGGCGCCGCTCGCGACAGGATCTCGGAGACGGCCTCGACGGCCTCGTGGTCGGCCGTCACCGACAGCTCGAGCCAGGCGCCCGGCCCCGCCGCTGCCTCGAGGTCGACACCGGCGAGCGGTCCGGTCGCCGGTGCGGCGCTCACCCGAGGCCCAGCTTCTCGCGCAGCCCCGCGTGGCCGGACACCGCCTCGCCGCCGTCCTTCGCGTACTCCTCCAGGAGCTCGCGCTGGCGCTTCGACAGCTTCGTCGGCACGACCACGTTCGCGATGACGTGGAGGTCGCCCCGCGCGGACTGGCGTCGCAGGTGCGGCACGCCGCGGCCCTTGAGCCGGATCTCCGTGCCGGGCTGGGTCCCGGGCCTGATCTCGACCTCGGCGTCCTCGCCGTCCACCGTCGGCACCTGGAGTCTCGTCCCCAGGGCGGCCTGCGCGATCGACAGGTCCGCCTCGTAGTAGAGCTCCGTGCCCTCCCGCTGGAGCGTCGGATGGGGAGCGACCTGGACGGCGACGTACAGGCTCCCCGGCGGTCCGCCCCGGGGCCCGACCTCGCCCTCGTTGGTCAGCCGGATCTGGTGGCCCTGGTCGATGCCCGCCGGGATCGTGACGCGCAGGCTGCGGCGCCGCTCGGTGCGGCCCTCGCCATGGCAGGTCTCGCACGGGTCGTCGATGACCTTGCCCTCGCCCCGGCACCGCGGGCACGGCGCCACGTTCATCATCTGGCCGAGCATCGTCTGGCGGACGGACCGCACCTCGCCGCGGCCGTTGCACTGCGGGCAGGTGCTCGCGGTGGTGCCGGGCCTCGCGCCCGAGCCGTTGCAGGTGTCGCACCGGCCGAGGACCGGGAACTCGATCTCCTTCTCCGCCCCGAGGACCGCCTCCTCGAAGGAGATGCGCAGGTCGTACCGCAGGTCGCTGCCCTGCTGGGGCCGGGCACGACGGGAGGCGCCGGCCATGGTCCCGCCGAAGAACGCGTCGAAGATGTCGCTGAAGCCGCCGAACCCCGCCCCGCCACCGAAGCCCGCGTCGCCCCCGACGCCGGCGCCCGCGCGCCCGAACATGTCGTACGACTGCCGCCGCTGGGGGTCGGACAGGACCTGGTACGCCTCGTTGATCTCCTTGAACCGCTCCTGCGCGGCGGGATCCGTGTTGACGTCGGGGTGCCACTGCTGGGCGAGCTTCCGGAACGCGCGCTTGATCTCGGTATCGCCGGCACCACGCTCGACGCCGAGCACCTCGTAGTAGTCGCGTTCCACGGTCATGGGGCCATGAGTCTATCGGGCCGATACGATCCCAGCCGTGCCCCACGCGGATCCCGCGGGCTTCGCCCGCGTTGCGGCTGACCTCGGCTCGCTGGACGCGGCGATCGCCGACTGCTTCGCATGTCCCCGCCTCGTCGCGTGGCGCGAGGAGCAGGCGCGCGTCAAGGTCGCGCGCTTCCGCGACGAGACGTACTGGGCGCGGCCCGTGCCGGGGTTCGGGGACCCGGACGCCTCGATCCTGGTCGTCGGGCTCGCGCCGGCGGCCCACGGCGGGAACCGGACGGGGCGCGTGTTCACCGGCGACGCCTCGGGCGACTTCCTGTGGCGGTCGCTCCACGCGGCGGGCCTGGCGGACCGGCCCGAGAGCCGGCGCGCGGACGATGGGCTGACCCTGCATGGCGTCCGGGTGGCCGCGGCGGTCCGCTGTGCGCCGCCGGCGAACAAGCCGACGCCCTGGGAGCAGGCGACGTGCCGGCCGTACCTCGCGCGCGAGATCGAGCTGCTGCCGCGGCTGCGGGTGCTGCTCGCGCTCGGGTCGATCGGCTGGGCGGCGGCGCTGCGGTGCCTCGCCGAGCTGGGCCACGAGGTCCCGCGTCCGGCGCCGGCGTTCGGGCACGGGGCGGAGGTCCGGGTCGGGCCGTACGTGCTGCTCGGCTCGTACCACGTCAGCCAGCAGAACACGTTCACGGGCAAGCTGACCCGGCCGATGTTCGAGTCGGTGCTCGAGCGCGCGAAGGCTCTTGGCGGGATCCAACGGCGCCCGTGAGGCGTCCGGCGGTTCGAACGTGCAGTCGACGCGCGTTCTGACCGCTGGCCGACACGTTCGTGCGCTGGGACGGGCGGAATCGCGCCGGACGAGCCGCTGGGCGACGCAATCGACACGGGCACCGCGCACCCGAGCCGCTGTGCGCCGCGCCGCGGGCGGCGGGACGGCGAGCTGCCGCGGGATGGCGAGCTGCCGCGGGACCTACTTCAGCAGCAGCCGGTCCAGCCGCCGCGCGACGACCGCCAGCCCCGCGAGCCCCATGACGACGAGGTACACGACGTGGAACAGCAGCGTCGCGTCGATGTGCCCGAGGATCAGCGACCGCAGCAGGTCGACGCCCTGGTAGAGCGGCGTCAGCGCGACGACGAGCTGCAGCGCCGGTGGGTACGACGTGATCGGGAAGAAGGTTCCCGAGAACAGGAACAGCGGCATGATCACGATGTTGATCAGGTCGAAGTCCTGCCACGAGCGCATGAACGTGGTCGCGGCCATGCCCACGGCCGCGAAGGCGAACGACATGAGCATCGCCGCCGGGATCGCGAACACGGCCCACGGCGACTGGACCAGCTGCATGACCAGGATCACGACCATGAACCCGATCGCGTACAGGCTCGACCGGATCACCGCCCACCCGATCTCGCCGAGCGCCACGTCGCCCGGCGCCATCGGCGTCGACAGGACGGCGTCGTACGTCTTCGCGTAGTTGAGCTTGAAGAACACGTTGAACGTGGACTCGGCGATCGCGCCGTTCATCGACGCGGTCGCCAGCAGCGCCGGCGCGACGAACACGGCGTACGGGATCAGCTCGCCGTTCGGGCCCGGGACGTCGCCCACCATCCCGCCGATGCCGAACCCGATCGACAGCAGGTAGAACAGCGGCTCGAAGAACCCGGACAGGAGCACGAGCCAGCCGGAGCGGTAGACGAACAGGTTGCGCTCGATCAGCAGCCACGCACGCCGGCCGCCGAGCCCGATCGGCAGGACCCGCTGGGCCGCGAGGAGCGCCGTCATCGCTCGAGCTTCCGCTTGAACATCACGTACGTCGCCACGAGCCCGACGATCGCCCCCGCGAGCAGGATCACGAGGTGCGCGAGGTGGAGCAGCGGCTGCTGGCCGACGGTGCCCAGCGCGAGCGCCCGGGCGAGATCGACGCCATGCCACAACGGCAGGACCCAGGCGATGGGCTGCAGGAAGTCGGGCAGCCGGTCGATCGGGAAGAACGTTCCCGAGAACAGGAACAGGGGCGTGACGCCGAACCGCCAGATCGAGTTGAACGCCGCCGTGTCGCGCTGGGTGCTCATGAACGCGGCGACCGGCCCCGCGAAGGCCAGCGCCGTGAGCATCGCGACCGGGATCGCGAGCACGATCCCGGGCGTCGCCGCCGCCCCGAACAGGAGGATCACGAACGCGAAGATCGACGCGACCATCAGCGCCCGGGTCACCACCCAGCCGAGCTGTCCGAAGGCGATCGCGAACGGCGTGAGCGGCGTTGCGTACATGCCGTGATACCGGCGGTCCCAGTTGAACCCGCCGAGAACCGGGAACGTGGCCTCGAACACCGAGCCCTGCATGACCGTCGACACGAGCAGCGCCGGCGCCAGCCACTGGATGTACGGCACGCCGCCCAGCGCGTCGGGGCTCGCGGTGTCGACGTACGTCCCGAGGCCGACCCCCATCGCGAGCAGGAACAGCACCGGCTGGACGAACGACCCGAAGATCGACCCGCGCCACGTGCGCCGGTAGATCAGCCACATGTGCTCGTACGCGGCGCCGAGCCCCGCCAGCGGCGATCGCCGCGGCAGGTCGCCGGCGGAGCGGAGGCGGTACGGCGCGCCGCTGACGGCCATCAGTCGACGAGCGAGCGCCCGGTCAGGCGCAGGAAGACGTCCTCGAGCGAGCTGCGGCGGACGAGGACGGTCTCGGGGCGGAGGCCTCGCTGATTGGCGGCGGCCGCGGCAGCCTCGCCGTCGTTCGAGTACACGAGCACGCGGTCCGGCAGTCGCTCGATCCGCTCGCCGAGCCCCTCGAGCTGGCCGTCGAGCGTCTCCTGGACCCCGACCGCGAACCGGAGCTCCGTCACCTCGCGCGTCGAGTACCGCTCGATGAGCTGGAGCGGCGACCCCTCGGCGACGATCCTCGCCTTGTCCATGACCACGAGGCGGTCGCACAGCTGCTCGGCCTCGTCCATGTAGTGGGTCGTGAGCACGAGCGTCACGCCCTGCTGCTTCAGCCGGTACAGCCGGTCCCACAGGAGGTGCCGGGCCTGCGGGTCGAGCCCGGTCGTCGGCTCGTCGAGGAGCAGGATCGACGGGTCGTTGATCAGCGCGCGGGCGATCGTGAGGCGGCGCTTCATCCCGCCCGACAGCGGCTCCACCTTGTCCTTCGCGCGCTCCGCGAGCTGGACGAACTCGAGCAGCGCGTCGGCCTTCGTGCGCGCCTCCGCGTGCGACATCCCGAAGTAGCGCGCGTAGATCACCAGGTTGTCGCGGACCGAGAGCTCGGTGTCGAGCGTGTCCTGCTGGGGCACGACGCCGAGGCGGCCGCGGATCCGCGGTCCGTCGACGTTGGGGTCGAGGCCGAGGATGCGGAGCGTCCCGGCGGTCACCGGCGACACGCAGCCGACCATCCGCATCGTGCTCGTCTTGCCGGCGCCGTTCGGGCCCAGGAACCCGAAGCTCTCGCCGCTCGCCACGTCGAAGTCGACCGCGTCGACGGCCGTGAACTCGCCGAACTTCTTGGTCAGTCCGCGGGCATGGATGAGCGGCGTGGGGCTCTCGTCGGGCGTCATCGGACCGCGCATGGTACCCCGGCGGCTCGGTCAGAAGCCGTCAAGTACCTGCGCGGTTCACCGTCCCGAGTCGGGGCCGCGTGCCATCATCGGCGGATGACCGTGGAGGCACAGGTCGAGGCGCTCCTGCGGCTGGTCCTCGCCGGGATCGCCGGGGCGGTGATCGGTCTCGAGCGCGAGGTGGAGGACAAGCCGGCGGGCGTGCGGACGTTCGCGACGGTCGCGCTCGGGTCGGCGCTGTTCACGATCGCGCCCGCCCTCGCGTTTCCCGGCCAGCCCGATTCCGCGGCGCGGGTCGCCGCCCAGATCGTCACCGGGATCGGGTTCCTGGGCGCCGGGACGATCATCCAGCTCCGCGACCGGGTGGAAGGCCTCACGACCGCAGCGGGCATCTGGGCCGTGGCGGCGATCGGGATGTGCTTCGGGTTCGGGCTGTACGTCCTGGGCGCCGGCGCGACCTCGATCCTGCTGCTGATGATCGTGACCATCGGGCGAGCGCTGCCAACCCATTCGCCGCGCCACCAGGCCGACGACGAGGGCGCCTGAGCGAAAGCCGGCGCTCGCTCGGCCGACAGCGACGGTCGCTCAGCCGGCGGCGACCGCGGTCGGTGTCGCGTCGCCCGCGTGGACGATGTGCTCGAACTCGCGCCACAGCAGGGCGACGAGGATCGCGGAGCCGGCGAACCCGAACCAGAACGGCGCCGTGATCCCGAACTGCTGGGCGAGCAGCCCGCCGATCGGCGTCCCGATCACGATGCCGCCGACGATTGCCATCCGGTAGACGCCGCCGACGCGGCCGAGGACGTCGTCGGGCACGGCGCGCTGGCGCACGACCGTCGACGTCGTCCCCCACACGAAGGCGTGCGCGCCGAACACGACCATCGTGCCGAGCGCCCAGACGGGCGACGTGGTGAGGGCGAGCGAGAGGTGCGTGAACGTCTCGATCAGGAGACCGACGCGCATGATGTCCGCGAGCGAGAACCGCCGCTCCAGGCGGCCGTATGCGACCGTGCCAACCACCCCGCCGACGGCCATCGCCGTCGTCAGGAGCCCGAACCCGATCTCGCCCATCCCGAGCCGCTCCTGTGCGTACAGCACGAGCACGCCCCACGCGGCGCCGAACGTCACGTTGAACGCGAAGATCGTCAGCGCGAGCGTGCGCATCGGGGCGTGGTGAGCGAGCCAGCGGACACCCTCGACGAGGTCCTCGCGGACGCTCGATCGCTGCGTCCGGACCGTGCGCCAGCCGATGGCGACCCGGCTGATGAGGATGCCCCCGATGAGGTAGCACAGGGCGTCGGTCGCGAACGGGATGGGCGGGCCGACGGCGAACAGGAACGCGCCGACCGGGGGGAACACCAGCTGATTCGTGAGCAGGAAAGCGCCCTGGGTGCGCGCGTTGGCCACACCGAGGTCCTCGCGGGCCACGAGGTTGGGGATGAACGTGCTGCTCGACGAGTCCGAGAACACCTCGGCCGTGCCCAGGACGAACAGCGCGACGAGCACGATCGCGATCGAGACCGTGCCGCTCGCGATGGTCGCGACGAGCACGGCCAGCACGAACGCCCGCCCGAAGCTCGCGACGATCACCATGCGCCGCCGGTCCCAGCGGTCGGCCGCGACGCCGCCGATCAGCGCGAACAGCACCATCGGCAGGTTCTCCATCAGGACCGCGAGCGACACCAGGAACGGGTCGCGCGTGAGCGACGCGACCAGCAGCGGGCCGGCCGACAGGAGCACGCCGTCGCCGATGTTGGTCAGCGTGACCGACGCCAGCAGCCAGCGGAAGCTCCGCCCGAGACGCGCCGGGGCGATCGTCTCGGCGACGGACGTGATCGGGGAACGCATCCGGCGGAGGATACCGGTCGATTCCGGCCGCAACCTCTGCTGACGGAAGGGTTGACAGATCGCCCACCGTGCCGTAACACTAGCGCCCATTCGTTTTAGAGCGAGAGGAGCGCCAGATGACCCGCCGCACGCGCCTTGCCGCAACCATCTCGGCCATCGTGATCGGGGGGCTCGCGCTCGCCGCCGCGTCTCCCGCGCTCCCCCACGCGGACGCGGACGCGGCCGCCGGACACGCCGCGGTCTCGACCAGGAATGCCTTCCATGACGCGATGCGGAAGCTGTGGGAGGACCACATCACGTGGACCCGCCTGTACATCGTGAGCGCGGCGACCGAGGCCGGCAGCCTCCCGGACATCGGGCCGACGACGGATCGCCTGCTCGCGAACCAGACCGACATCGCGAACGCGCTGAAGCCCTTCTATGGAGCCGCCGCGGCTTCGGAGGTCGAGTCGCTCCTGCGGACGCACATCCTCACGGCGGCCGCGCTGATCGCGGCGGCGAAGAGCGGTGACGGTGCGGCGGTCGAGCAGCAGTCGGCCGCGTGGTACGCGAACGCGCACGACATCGCGGTCGCCCTCCACGGCCTCAATCCTCGCCACTGGTCCCTCGCCGACCTCGACGCGATGATGAAGGACCACCTCGACCTCACCCTCGAGGAGGCCGTCGCGCGACTGCAGGGCCGCTATGCGGACGATGTCGCGGCGTACGACAACGTCCATGCCGAGATCCTGTCCATGGCGGACATGCTGAGCGACGGGATCGTGGCGCAGTTCCCGGCAAGGTTCGCCCACTGACGCCACGCGGGGAGGCCGTCGCGACGCGGCCTCCCCGCGGATCGGCGCGACAACGCCGTCGATGACGCGGCGGGAGCGCGAGCGTCCGCCTGGCCCCCAGCCGGCGGACGGCTAGCGCTCCAGCTGCTCCAGGCGATCGTCGCGGCCGATGAGGATCAGCTCGTCGCCGTCCGCGATCGTCGTCGCCGGACCCGGGTTCACGGTCACGGCCGCGCCGCGCCGGAGCGCGACCGGCGTCAGCCCGAGGCGGGTCTCGAGGGCGAGGTCCGCGAGCGACCGCCCGACGAACGAGGCCGGCGGCCGGACCTTGACGATCCCGAACTCGGGCGCGACGTCCAGGTACTCGAGGACGTCGCGCTCGTTGAACGAATGCGCGACGCGCTGGCCCATCTCGCGCTCCGGGAACACGACCCGGTCGGCGCCCGCCTTGGCGAGGATCGAGCCGTGCAGCCGCGACCCCGCCTTCGCGATCACGTTGCCGACGCCCAGCTCCTTGAGCGCCATCGTCGCGAACACGGACGCCTCGACGCTCTCGGAGATCGCGACGATCGCGTGCTCGAAGTCCGCGCCGCCGACCGCGCGGAGCGCGTCCGGGTCGGTGGCGTCGAGCTGCATCGCACGGGTCACGTGGGGCGCGATCTCGTTGACGGCGTCCTCGTGGCTGTCGATGGCCAGCACCTCGTGCCCGAGCTTCGACAGCTCGAGCGCGGCAGCGGATCCGAACCGGCCGAGGCCGATCACCAGCACCGAGTGCGGCATGTGACGCTCCTTCCGGCTCAGCCGATGCGGACCGACTCGACGGCCGGCCGGTACGCGACCGGCCTCGCGCGGACCGACAGCGCGAGGACGAGGCTAAGGGGTCCGAGGCGGCCCACGAACATCGTCGCGGCGAGGAGGACGAGGGCCGCGTCGGGCAGCTTCGGCGTGACGTCAGCCGAGTAGCCGACCGTGCCGAACCCCGAGATTGCCTCGAACGCGAGGTGGAGGAATGACTCCGAGGGCACGAGGACCTCCAACGCGACCACCACGACGAACAGCATCGCGATCGACAGCAGGGCGACGGCGAGCGCGCGCCGGACATCGACGTCGGGGAGCCGCCGCCCGAACGCCTCGACGTGCGGACGGCCACGCACCGTCGCGATGACCGCGGCGAGCAGGATCGCGAACGTCGTGATCTTGATCCCGCCGGCCGTCGAGCCGGACGCGCCGCCGATGAACATGAACGCGCCGCCGGTCAGCATCGAGGGGTCGGTGAGGCTGGCGGTGGGGACGCTCGCCATGCCGGACGAGCGGAAGCCGATGGACTGGAACGCCGCGTTGAGCACGGCCTCCGGGGCCGGCATCGCGCCGAGGGTGGCCGGATTGCCCGCCTCGAACGCGAGCAGCAGGGCCGTTCCGATCGCGAGCAGGATCACGCTCGCTGACAGGACGAGCTTCGTCTCCAGCGCCAGCCGGGCCCATCGGCGCTTCGCGACGACGTCGCCCACGATCGCGGCCCCGAGCCCGCCGAGGACCACGAGGACGGCGGTCGGGACGAGGACGACCGGATCGGCGGCGAACGCCGTGAAGCTGTGGAAGCCGCCCATGAGGTCGAACCCGGCGTTGTTGAAGGCGGAGATCGAATGGAACAGCCCGTACCACGCCGCCTTCCCGGCGTCGCCGTACCGGAGCAGGAACGCCAGCCCGAGGACGAGCCAGCCGGCGAGCTCCGTGAGGATCGTGAACACCACGACGAGCCGGAGCACGGGTCGGACCGCACCGAGGTCGCGAACGCCAAGCGTCTCCTGGGCCCCGATCCGCGCCGACAGCGACGTCCCGCGGCCGACGAGCAGGAGCAGCAGGAGCGTCGAGCCGCTCATGAACCCGAAGCCGCCGATCTGGATCAGCAACAGGACGACGACCTGGCCGAACGGGCTCCAGAACGTCCCGGTGTCGACGACCGCGAGCCCGGTCACGCACACGGCCGAGGTCGCGGTGAACAGGGCATCGACCGGCGACGTCCACGCGCCCGACGCGCTCGACATGGGGAGCGCCAGGAGCACGGTCCCGGTCGCGATCAGGACGAGGAACCCGGTCGCGAGCGCGAGCCCCGGCCGCGATTGCCCGCGCACCCGGCGTCGACCGGCCGGACCGTCCCTCTCCACTGCGCGAGTCTAGGGGCCGAGGTGATCCATTCGCGGGCCGCCGTCGCGGCGCCGCAACGAGGACGGCCCGGAGGCGGAACGCCTCCGGGCCGGGTGATCCGCGCAGGAACCAGGGAGGCTAGACCTCCTTGAACTCCCCCTCGACCGTCTCGTCGCCGGCCTCGGTGCCGGCGCCCTCGGGCGCCTCGCCGTTGGGCGACGCGCCCTCGAACCCGCCCGAGCCGTCCGGCGAACCGGACGCCTGGTAGGCGGCCGTGGACACGCGCGACAGCGTCTCGACGAGCTGCTGCATCCCGGACTCGATCGGCGCCGTGTCCGAGCCCTTCAGCGCTTCGCGCAGCGAGGCCACCTGCGACTCGACGGACGCCTTGTCCTCGGCCGATACCTTGTCGTCGAGGTCCTTCACGGTCCGCTCCGCCTGGTAGGTCAGCTGCTCCGCCTGGTTGCGGAGCTCGACCTCCTCGCGGCGCTTCTTGTCCTCGTCGGCGTGGCTCTCGGCATCGCGGACCATCTTGTCCACGTCGTCCTTGCTGAGCATCGACGACGCCGTGATCCGGACCTGCTGCTCCTTGCCGGTCGCCCGGTCCTTGGCCCGCACGTCGAGGATCCCGTTCGCGTCGATGTCGAACGTGACCTCGATCTGCGGGATGCCGCGGGGAGCCGGCGGAATGCCGTCGAGGATGAACCGGCCGAGCGTCTTGTTGTCGTTCGCGAAGTCGCGCTCGCCCTGCAGGACGTGGATCTCGACCTGGCCCTGGTTGTCGGACGCCGTCGAGAACACCTGCGACTTCGAGGTCGGGATGGTCGTGTTGCGGTCGATGAGCCGGGTCATGACACCGCCCAGCGTCTCGATGCCCAGGGACAGCGGCGTGACGTCGAGCAGCAGGACGTCCTTGACCTCGCCGCCCAGCACGCCCGCCTGGATGGCGGCACCGATGGCCACGACCTCGTCCGGGTTGACGCCGCGGTGCGGCTCCTTGCCGAACAGGCTCTTGACCATCTCCTGGACCGCCGGCATGCGGGTCATGCCGCCGACGAGGATGACCTCGTCGATGTCCTTGGGCTTGAGGCCCGCGTCCTTGAGCGCCGCGAGCACCGGCGCCTTCGTCTTCTCGATGAGGTCGCCGACGAGGTCCTCGAGCTTCGCGCGCGTCAGCGTGACGACGAGGTGCTTGGGGCCGGTCGCGTCGGCCGTGATGTACGGGAGGTTGATCTCGGTGGACGCGGTCGAGCTGAGCTCGATCTTCGCCTTCTCGGCCGCCTCCTTGAGCCGCTGCAGGGCCTGCTGGTCCTTCGAGAGGTCCATGCCCTGGTCCTTCTTGAACTCGGCCAGCAGCCAGTCGATGACCCGCTGGTCGAAGTCGTCCCCGCCGAGATGCGTGTCGCCGTTGGTTGCCTTGACCTCGAACACGCCCTCGCCCAGCTCGAGGATCGAGATGTCGAAGGTGCCGCCGCCCAGGTCGTAGACCGCGATCTTCTCGTCGGCCTTCTTGTCGAGGCCGTACGCGAGGGCCGAGGCCGTGGGCTCGTTGATG
>JAICUI010000059.1 GCA_025935925.1 Chloroflexota bacterium | reverse complement strand
CCTCGAGGTCTCGCACCTCAAGGCCGGCGCGCGGGCGGTGTGGGGGAGGGGAGGAGCGCTCGTCGAGCGGCTCGCTCGCGCCCGCGAGCGCGGCCAGGACGTCGCTGCCGACCAATACCCGTACACCGCGGCCGCCACGACGCTCGCGACCGTCCTGCCGCCCGAGATCCTCGCGCTCGATATCGATGCTGCCGTCGAGGCCCTCCGCGACCCGGCGGCCCGGCGCCGGATCCGCGACCTGCAGGAAGGCGGCATCAGCGGCTGGGAGAACGTGGCGGAGGACCCGGGCTGGGACGGCATCGTGATCGCCCGCTCCGGCTCGCGGCCCGAGTGGAACGGCCGCTCGCTCGCGGCGATCGCCGGAGCCGAAGGCGGGCACCCGGCGGACCTCGCGCTCGACGTCCTCGCCGACGACCGGCTCGCCGTCGACGTCGTCATCCACTGCATGGACGACGCGGACCTCGTCGAGATCCTGAGGGTGCCGTGGATCGGCGTCTGCACCGATGCCGAAGGCCGCCGGCCCGACCACCCCATCCTCGGCGAGGGCGTCCCGCATCCGCGCACGTACGGGTCCACGGCCCGGGTGCTGGGGACGTACGTTCGCGAGCGGCGCGTCCTCCCGCTCGAGACCGCGGTCGCGAAGCTCAGCGCGGTGCCGGCGGCGCGGATCGGCCTCTCGGACCGCGGGCAGGTGCGTGAGGGGTGGGTCGCCGATCTCGTCGTGCTCGACGCCGCCACCGTTGCCGACCGCGCGACGTACGAGCGACCCGCCGTCCACCCGGCCGGCATCCGGCACGTCCTCGTCAACGGTCGCTTCGCCGTGCGCGACGGCGAGGAGACGGGCGATCGCGCCGGCCGGCTGCTGCGATGGGGATGAGCGCGGCACCGGCTGCCGCGATCGAGACGACCGCGATCGCGCGGCTGCCCGGCGGCGACCTCCCGTACACGCTCCGGCGGTCGCCGCGCGCCCACCGGCTGCGGGTCGTCATCCACCCGGAGCGCGGCGTCGTGGTCACGCTGCCGCCGCCCACGCGTCGCGGCTGGGCACGCGCTGACGGGCTCGTCGTGGACTTCCTCGCCGAGCGCGAGGCCTGGCTCCGGCGGCATCTCGGCCGGCAGGCGGCCGCGCGGGCGCGTCTGCTCGACCGCCCATCGCTGGAGGACGGCCGGACCGTCCCGTACCGCGGGCTGCCGCACCGCGTCCGGTTCCTCGATGCGCCCGAGGGCACCCGCCGGTCCCGCGTGAGCCGGGTCGGCGCCGACGACGGCGACGAGCTGCTCGTCGAGCGGGCGACCCGCGATCAGCGGCCCGCCGCCTCGATCCTCGAGGCCTGGTTCCGGGAGCGGGCCCGAGCGGAGCTCGAGCAGGCGATCGCGCGCCACGCGCCCGCGATGGGCGTCGCGCCGGCTCGGGTCACCATCCGCGACACGACCAGCCGGTGGGGCAGCTGCTCGAGGAAGGGCAACCTGTCGTTCTCGTGGCGGCTCGTCCTCGCGCCGCCGGCGGCCCTGGAGACCGTCGCCGTGCACGAGCTGTGCCACCTGCGCGTGTTCGGCCACGGGCCGCGGTTCCGGGCGCTGCTGGCCGGCCGGATCCCGGACCACGCCGACCACCGGCGCTGGCTCCGCCGCCACAGCGACGAGCTCCACGCGGCGCTCGACTGAGCACCGCGGCCGCGATCAGCCCGCGGGCGGCGTCCAGCCCATGCCGGCCGGCACATAGGCGTCGTCCCCGTCCTTGAGCGCGGTGAACAGGGACAGGTAGTCGCGCAGGTTCCGCGTCGACAGGAAGTGCTTGCGGACCCGCTCGCGTCCCGTGGCCCCGAGCCGCTGCCGGAGATCCGCGTCCTTGAGCAGCTCGACGCATCCGGCCGCGGCCTCGTCCACGGAGTCGACCAGCCGGCCGGCCTCGTCGTTCGTGCCCACCTGCATCGGGATCCCGCCCACGCGCCCCGCCACGACGGGGATCCCCTTCCAGAGCGCCTCGGACACCGTGAGCCCGAACCCCTCGCGGAGCGACTTCTGGAGCACGACCTCGGACGACCGCTGGAACGCGTTCACCTCGAGCGAGCCGACGCCGTCGAGGTTCGTGAGCAGCGTCAGGTCGGGGTCGGTGCCCGCATACCGGAGCACCTCCTTGTACAGCTGCCAGCCCTCGGGATCGTCGGTCGCCATCGAACCGACGAGCGCCAGCTGCACGTCCGGCACCTCGCGCTTCACGGACCGGTACGCGTCGATGACGCCCTTGGGATCCTTCCACGGGTCGAACCGGCTCACCTGCAGCAGGAGCGGGCGGTGCGGATCCACGCCGAAGCGCTGGACGACGTCCTCGGCGAGGCGCGGCTCGATGAGCGCGTTCTTGGGCGAGAGCGGATCGATCGACGGCGCGATGTAGGCGAGCCGGTCCAGTTCGAGGTCGGGCTGGACGTAGTCGGGGAGCGTGAAGATGGCGGCGTCGTAGCGCTCGACGAACGGGCGCAGGAACCCCCACACCGTCCGGTTCGCCGCGGTGAGGTCGATGTGACAGCGCCAGATCCACTTGCCCGCGGCGTCCGGCAGGAGGTCTCGCATCGCCACCGGCTGCGGGTCGTGGATGACGACGAAGTCGTAGTCGCCGTCGAACAGCTCGCCGAACGTGCGGCTGGTCTTGAGGAACGTGCCGGTCGCATCGTCGCCGAACGGGACCTCCATCCCCTGGAGCCCGTTGTGGATCCGCTTCGTGACATCGAAGAACGGGTCGTCGCCCGGGATGATCCGCCACTCCGCGTCGAGTCCCGCATCGCGCATGAGCGCGGTCAGCGTCGGCAGGATCTCGGCGACGCCGCCGCCGAACTTGGTCGCGTTCACGTGCAGGATGCGCGCGTCCCGGAGCGGCGCCGCGAGGCGCCGGATCTCGGCGATCGCTTCCTCGCCCGCCTGGGGGGCATACGCGTCCAGGGACAGGGGCGGGACGGTGACCTGCTCGAGCATGCGACGCCTCCCTGGGGTGAGCTGCGGGGCGGTGGCGTCGCGCCGGCGTCTCCGTGCGGAAACCATCTTGACGCCCGGGCGCGACCGTGGTTGTATCCGCTAACGCGCGTTAGTGACGCGCGTTACTGTCCCCCGACGGCGGCTCCACGTCAAGACTCGGCGTGACATCCCGGGAGTCGGCGTCGTCCCCGGAGGAGGGTCCAGGCGCGGTGCGACGAGCGCGGCCGACCAGCGAGGACGTGGCCCGGCGGGCGGGTGTCTCGCGCACGACCGTGTCGTTCGTGCTCAACAACCGAGAGGACATCCGGATCAGCCCCGAGACCCGGCACAAGGTCATCGTCGCGGCGTCCGAGCTCGGCTACCACGTCAACGCGCCGGCCCGCCAGCTCGCCGCCGGCGCGAGCCGCACGGTGGGCCTGGTGATGCGCCAGTCGGCCGAGCACGTGGCCGCCGACGCGCTGCTGCCCGAGACGCTGCGCGGGCTCGCCGCGACCGCGCGCGGGGACGACTACCGGGTGCTCGTCGAGCCGCTCCCGCCCGGCGGCGGCACGTACGAGGCGATCGTGCGGTCGCGACACGCCGACGGCCTCGTCCTGAGCGGCCCGCGCACGGACGACCGCGAGCTCACGCGCCTGGCGAGCGAGGGCTTTCCCCTGGTGCTCCAGGGCTCGCTCGACAGCTCCGAGGTCCCGAGCGTCGACATCGACAACCGCGAGGCGGCGCGTGGCGCGGTCGAGCACCTGATCGCGCTCGGGCATCGCGACATCGCGTGCGTGACCAACGCGCCGGTCGCCTACACGGCGGCCGCCGAGCGACTCGCGGGCTACCGCGAAGCGCTCGAGCGCGAGGGGATCGCCGTCCGCCCGCTCCGGATCGCGGAAGGCGACTTCGATGCCGCGAGCGGCCACGCCGCGATGCGCCGCATCCTCCACGCCTCGGAGCGGCCGCCCACGGCCGTGTTCGTCGGCAGCGACGTCGTCGCGTTCGGCGTCTACGGGGCGCTGCGCGAGGCCGGCCTGCGGATCCCGCTCGACGTGTCCGTCGTCGGCTTCGACGACATCGCGCTCGCGGCCTATGCCGACCCGCCCCTGACCACCGTCCGGACCCCCGCCTACGACCTCGGCGAGGCGGCCGGCCGGCTGTTGCTCGACATCCTCGCCGGACGGACCGTCCCGGTCCGCTCGGTGCTGCCGACCCGGCTCGTCGTGCGAGCTTCCGCGGGACCGCCCCGCTCGGACTGGCACGCGACGACGTCGGCCCCATGACGGCCCTGACGGCGCGATCGCAATGCGGCGCGTGGTAGTTGAGGCGTTGGGCGCAACGCGCCCAAGGAGGAGGCTCCGGCACCGTTGGGGTGTCGTAGCAGACGAAAGGAGTCCCGGATGCAGCATCGGCCACTCCTCGCGAAGGGAGCGGTGCTCGGCGCCGCCATGGTCATGGCCCTGGCGGCGTGTTCGAACAGCTCCTCGTCCTCGGCGGGAGCCGGGAACGAGGTCACCGTCATCGGCACCTGGGCCGGCGACGAGCAGAAGGCCTTCCTGTCGATGGTTGCCCCGTGGGAGCAGCAGACCGGCAACAAGGTCAAGTACACCGGCACGCGTGACATCAACACCGTGCTCACGACGGGCGTCGCGTCGGGCGTGCTGCCCGACCTCGCGGGCCTGCCGGGTCCGGGCCAGATGGCGGAGTACGCGAAGAGCGGCGCCCTGAAGCCCCTGGACAGCGTCCTCGACGTCAACACCTACACGAGCGAGACGGCTCCGACCCTGACCGCCCTCGGCAAGGGCCAGGACGGCAAGACCTACGGCGTCTTCATCAAGGCCGCCGTGAAGGGCCTCATCTGGTACAACCCGTCGGTCCACGACTACTCGTCGGCGCCGCCCAAGACCTGGGACGACCTCAAGTCGCAGGCCGAGGCCAACAAGGACGGCGCGGCCGCCGTGTGGTGCCTCGGGCTCGGCTCGGGCGCGGCATCCGGCTGGCCGGGCACCGACTGGATCGAGGACATCGTCCTCCGCCAGTCCGGCGCCGACGTCTACAACAGCTGGTGGGCCGGCAAGACCAAGTGGACCGATCCGGCGATCAAGCAGGCGTTCCAGACCTACCTGAACGACGTCGTCGCGAACATCGCCGACCCGACGGCCGCGGTCGACCCGACCAAGGACTTCAGCCTGGCGGGCGACCCGCTGTTCGCCAACCCGCCCGGCTGCGTGGTCTTCCACCAGGCGAGCTTCATCACGGGCCTCGGCGCGTTCAAGGACAAGACCGCCGAGAAGGACTACAACTTCTTCCCGTTCCCGGACATCAACTCGCAGTACGCGGGTGCGCTCGAGGGCGCCGGCGACCTGTTCGGCATGTTCCACGACACCGACGCCGCCAAGTCCCTCATGAAGTACCTCGTCACCGCGCCCGCCCAGGACATCTGGGTCAAGGCCGGCGGGGCGCTGTCCGCGAACAAGAACGCCAAGGACTACCCGGACAACATCAGCAAGCGGTCTGCCGACCTGCTGACGAACGCGAAGATCTTCGTGTTCGACGCCTCCGACCTGATGCCGCAGGCCATGAACAACGCGTTCTGGACCGCGATGCTGACGGTCACCAAGGATCCGTCGAAGCTCGACTCGGTCCTCGCCGACCTCGACAAGACCCAGTCGACCGCCTACACCCAGTAGCCACCGGACCGTGGGGAGCGGCCACGCCGCTCCCCACGACCCTCGCGCGGGAGGTAGTCCATGGATCCTCGTCTGGGGACCGCCCTGCTGGTCCTCGTCGGCATCCCCGCGATCATCGTGGGGTACATCTACGGGACCGAGCTCGTCCTGCGGCTGGTGCCGGACCGGCGGCGCTCGCTCGTCCGACCGTGGCTGTGGCTCCTGCCCGCCCTCCTGTTCCTGTTCGTGTTCCTCGTGTGGCCCACGGTCCTCACGATCGCGCGCAGCTTCCAGGGGCAGCTCGCCGGCACGTTCGTCGGGCTGGACAACTACGTCTGGTTCTTCACCAGCTCCGACGCGCTGATCTCGCTGCGCAACTCGCTGATGTGGGTCGTGCTCCTGACCCTGTTCACCGTCGGCCTCGGCCTCGTGATCGCCGTGCTCGTCGACCGCGTGCGCTATGAGTCCGTCGCGAAGTCGGTCATCTTCGTCCCGCTGGCGATCTCGATGACCGCGGCCGCCGTCATCTGGCGGTTCATGTTCGACTACCAGTCGCCCGGGCATGCCCAGACGGGGACGCTCAACGGCATCCTCGGCGTGTTCGGGCTCGGGCCGGTGTCGTTCCTCCAGGTGGACACCCTGGGCCTGAATACCGTGTTCCTGATCCTCGTGATGACGTGGATGTGGACCGGGTTCGCGATGGTGATCCTGTCCGCGGCGCTCAAGGGCATCAGCGCGGAGCTGCTGGAGGCGGCGCGCGTCGACGGGGCCACCGAGTGGCAGGTGTTCCGCAGGATCGTGTTCCCGCTGCTGCTGCCGACCGTCGCCGTCGTCTCGACGACCGTCGTCATCACCGCCCTCAAGGCGTTCGACATCGTGTGGGTCATGACCGGCGGCAACTTCGACACGGACGTCGTCGCGAGCCAGATGATCAAGGAGTCGTTCAACTTCAACCAGTTCGGCCGCGGCAGCGCGCTGGCCGTCATCCTGCTCATCGCGATCATCCCGGTGATGGTCGTGAACATCAACCGCTTCCGGGCGCAGGAGGCCATCCGATGACCGCCGTTCCGGGCGTCAAGGACCTGCCGGCGACCTCCGAGAAGTCGAAGGCCGCGAGCCAGGGGCGGAGCTTCTGGGGCCGGTTCGGGATCCACATCGTCCTCGTGATCCTGATGGTGATCTGGCTCCTGCCGACCATCGGCCTGTTCGTGAACTCGTTCCGCGACGCCCAGTCGATCAACGCGTCCGGCTGGTGGACCGCGCTGTTCCCGCCCAAGAACCTCACGCTCGACAACTACGCGACGGTGCTCGCCGGGCAGAACCCGTCGATCGTCGACGGGTTCGTGAACAGCCTGTTCATCACGATCCCCGCGACGATCATCCCGATCTTCATCGCGGCGTTCGCGGCCTACGCGTTCGCATGGATGGACTTCCCGTTCCGCAACGGGCTGTTCGTGATCGTCGTCGGCCTGCTCGTCGTGCCGCTCCAGACGACCTTCATCCCGATCCTGCAGACGTACGGCCAGCTGCACATCGCGGGCGAGTTCCTGTCCGTGTGGCTCGCGCACACGGCGTACGGCCTGCCGTTCGCGATCTTCCTGCTCCGAAACTTCATGGGCGGGCTGCCGAAGGAGGTCTTCGAGTCGGCCTACATCGACGGCGCGAGCTCGGTGACCGCGTTCTTCCGGCTCGCGCTCCCGATGTCCGTGCCGGCGATCGCCGCGCTCGCGATCTTCCAGTTCCTGTTCGTCTGGAACGACCTGCTGGTCGCCTTCGTCTACATCGGCGCCACGCGGCCGGAGAACCTGCCGATGACGGTCCAGATCAACAACCTCGTCAACCAGTTCGGCGGCGGCTGGGAGCTCCTCGCCCCGGCGGCGTTCATCTCCATGGCGCTGCCCCTCGTCGTGTTCTTCTCGCTCCAGCGCTACTTCGTGCGCGGCATCACGGGCGGCGCCGTCAAGGGCTAGCCCGCGTCAGGCGCACGCAACTCGAACAACCCTCCTCCTCCAGGGCGCCCCGGCCGCAAGGCCGGGGCGCCTTCGCGTCGGCGGCGTCCTGGGCCGTACGGCCGGGCAGTCACCCCGGACGCACGTCGCGCGACCGGGATGGACGGATGACGATTGGGTAACAGCCCCGCGTTCGGGAACCATTCGGGCATCCTCGATCGTCACAGGACCGCCCCCGAACCCATTGACCGCGCCTGCCCCTCCTGAGGTCACATGCCCGCCCGGTTCGCGCCCGTCCTCCTCGTCACGCTGGCCGTCCTCGCGGTCGCGGGTTGCGGCGCCGCGGCGCCCGCCTCGACGGCGCCGTCGTTCGCCCCCGTCGCCCAGGCGCCGCGGCCGACGCTGATCGCCGCGCCGACCCTCACCCCTGATGCGCGCCCGACCCCGACCACGACGCCGATCGCCACGCCGGAGGACTCGCCCGAGGATGTCGGCGACGTCGACGGGGACGCGGCCGGCCCGGAGCTCACCGTCGAGGACGTCGACGCGGACACGATCCAGGTCTCGCTCGCCGACCCGTCCGCGAAGGCGTGGCGTCTCGTCGTCGCCGGCAGCGGGACGCGGGCGCGCGACCGCTGGGAGATCGAGGTCGAGACCAGCGACGTCGAGCCCGTGATCACGGCGACCGAGATCCGCAACGGCAAGGTCGTCGACACCATGGACCTCAGCGGCTTCGGTGATGGCACGGCGTCCGCCGGCGGGTGCCACCCGACGCTCGGCGTGTGCCTCGACTCCGACGGGTTCTCGCTTCCGGCCGACGGCGACGGCACGTTCTCGGCTCGGCTCGAGCTCCAGGGAGCCACCGTCCCGCTGACGGTCCGCGGCGGTACCGCGGGCTGGCCCGCCGAGCCGTTCGTGCTCGGTCCGTGGACGGACACCGAGGCGTTTCCCTGGGCCGCCTGACGGTCGGGCTCTGAGCGCAGACACGAAGACGCCCGCCGCGATCGCGGCGGGCGTCCTGATTCGCGTGCGCGCGACGAGCTAGCGCGGCACCTCCGCCTCGCGGTCGGGATGCGACTCCTCGACCTCCTCTTCGGCCTGGTCACCGACGCCCGCCCCGGCGCCGGCGCCGACGGCACCGCCGACGACCGCACCCGGAGGCCCCGCGACCGCTCCGCCCACGAGCGCTCCGGTGACGGCGCCGCCGGCGCCACCCACGCCGGCCCCGGCCTCGTCGTCACCGTCCATCGCCTCGCCGGCGATGGCGCCGCCCGCCGCGCCCACGACACCGCCGACAGCGGCGCCGACCGGTCCGCCGACGACCATGCCGATGCCGGCGCCCGCGAGCGCTCCGGCGCCGGCACCCGCGGCCTCGGTCGCGTGCTCCTCGTTCTCGGGTGCGGTGCCCTCGCTTGCGGGGGTCGCCGGGGTCGTCGTGGTGTCGCCTGGGCGGAACGTCTCGTCGTGGTCGGTCACGTCGGTCCTCCTGCGTCGTCGGTCGTGTCGCGCCCGGGCGGGCGCGCCGCCCGTGCCGTGGGACGCTACGCGGGAAGGTCCGGCAGAAGCGCCAACGGACGAGGCGTGCGCCTTTCGGCCGCGCACTAGCTGACGCTCGCGCGGTGCCCCCTGGCACCACCCCCACACGACGAAGCCCCCGTCCCGAGATCTCGGGCGGGGGCCTCCAGGCGTCCGAAGCTGGTGGGCCGGGGCAGAATCGAACTGCCACAGCCGAAGGCGAGGGTTTTACAGACCCTTGGGCTCACCACCTGCCCAACCGACCCACGGAAGTGGTGGAGATGAGGGGACTCGAACCCCTGACCCCCGCGATGCGAACGCGGTGCTCTCCCAGCTGAGCTACATCCCCACCGGGTGCCGAGCCCGACGGATCGGGCCGACCGGCCCGGAAGTGTAGCACGCGACACCGCCGCTCCCGGCGGGGCCATGGGACCCTTGACCGAGTAGAACATCCGTTCTAGTATCGGTCGTCCGATGGGCCGCGCATCCGACGTCTCCGAGGCACTCGCGACGCTCCAGGCGCGGTGGGGCGCGGCAGCTCCGCGGCGCGGCGGCGACCTCCTGGTCCACCCGGTCGACGGGGCGCTGGCCCGGACGCCGATGCCCCTCGAGGAGCCCGACGACGAGCGCGAGCCGGCGCCGGCGTCGCTCGTGCCGCTGCCTCGGCATCGCCCGGCGGACGCCGTCCCGGAACTCGATGGCCGGATCGTTCCGACGGGGTTCGCGGCACTCGATGCCGTCCTGGGCACGGGCGGGCTGCCGCGCACCGCGACGGTCGCGCTCCGCGGCCAGGCGTCGTCGGGCCGGACGACGCTCGGCCTCCGGGTCGCGGCGGAGGCCCAGGCCGGCGGAGCGATCGTCGCGTGGCTCGACCTTGCCCGCGCCTTCGACCCGGTCGAGGCCGTGAGCCGCGGGATCCACCCGGAATGGCTCGTCGTCCTCGCGCCGGGCGACCTCGAGGAGGCCCTCGCCATGGCGGGCTCGCTGCTCGCCGCGCGGACGGTGGACCTGCTCGTCGTCGACCTGCCGGACGGCCGCGACCCCGCGGTCGCCGGCAAGCGGGTCGGGGACCGGCTCGGCCGGCTGGCGGCCCTCGCGCGCCGCGCCGGGACGCTGCTGCTCGTGCTCGAGCCGGTCGCGCTGGGGCGGACCCTCGCCCAGGCCGTCGCGCAGGCTAGCGGCCTGCGCCTCGAGCTCCGGCGGACCGGCTGGATCCGCCTCGGGCGGGACGTCGTCGGCCAGCGCAGCGCCGTCGAGGTCGCGCGCAACCGGTACGGGCCACCCGGCCGGCGCGCCGAGCTCGAGATCCGCTACGCCGAGGGCGGGACGCGGGATGCCTGTCTCGCCCGGGACGAGCTGCTCGACGGACGCCCGTCGGGGGCACCGCCGGGATTGCGGGCGGCGCGCAACGCCACCGGCACGCGGGTTCCCGATGCGGCGACCGAGCCGCTCCCGCTCCCCTTCACCGACCTGAATGGCCCCCAGCCATCGACCGATCACCATGCGCCTGCTGCACCTGCTCTGGCCCCACCTGCCCCTGCGCCTGGCGAAGGCGAGGATGGAGGCGGCATCGGCCGCCGGCACCTCCGCCTCGTGGCCGCCCGGCCCGATCGTCCTCGGCGGCCAGCCATGGACGGACGGGACCGTGGTGGACGCGGATCCCCTCGCCCGGGCGCTCGGCGCCCGCCGGGGGATCCCGCTCGGGACCGCGCACCGGCTCGCGCCCGAGGCGACCTTCCTCGACCTCGCGCCTGACGCCGATCGGGACGCCGTCGA
Organism: Chloroflexota bacterium; assembly: GCA_025935925.1. Taxonomy (GTDB): domain Bacteria; phylum Chloroflexota; class Limnocylindria; order Limnocylindrales; family CSP1-4; genus CAIXZV01. The sequence continues at coordinate 9,786 of JAICUI010000059.1, read as the reverse complement.
GGCCGCCTGCGAGCGGCTCGCCGTGTTCAGCCCCGGGATCGCGGGCACGAGCGACGTCGCCGACCCGGCGTTCGGACGGATCGCCGTCCACGTCGATGGCCTCGTCCGGCTGTGGGGCGTCGAGGAGGTGCTCGTCGCGCGCATGACGGACGCGCTCGCGACGGTCCTGCCCGGGAGGCCGCAGGCCGGGATCGCGGGCACCGCCTTCGCCGCATCCGTCGCCGCGGCCCATGCGGCCGAGGGCGGTCCGTCCGTCCTCGTCCCACCCGGCGACGACGAGCGGTTCCTGGCGCCGTACCCGGCGGGCCTGCTCACCCGCGATGCCGACATCCGCGCCCGTCTCGGCCGCTTCGGGCTCCGGACGATCGGCGCCGTGGCGGCGCTGCCGCGGTCGGCGCTCGTCGCCCGGTTCGGGGACGAGGGGGCGAGGCTCCACGCGCGCGCGCACGGCGAGGAGCTCGAGCGGTTCCGCCCCCGCACGGCCCCCGAACGGATGCTGCTGGGCCTCTCGCTCGAGCCGCCCGCGGAAGGGCTCGAGGCGATCCGGTTCGTCCTCCGGCGGCTCGCGGCGGCGCTCGCGGACCAGCTGCAGGCGAGGGGCCGGGCCGCGGGGCTCGCGCGCCTCGTCGTCACGCACGACCTTGCGTTCGCGCGTCGGGGCGTCCCGCCGCAGCTCCGGCTCGAGCAGCGCTTTCCCGAGCCGACCGCGGACGGGGAGGCGATCGAGCGCCTGCTGCTCGCGCGCCTCGAGCGGGAGCCGCCGCCGGCCGCCGTCGCCCGGCTGGAGCTGGAGCTCGCGCTGGTCGAGCCCGCGCGCGGTCAGCAGCTGCCGCTGTTCACGCCCCAGGCTGCCCGCGACGCCCGGCTCGCGTGGCAGCTGGCACGGCTCGCGATCGCGTTCGGGACGGACCGCGTCCGGCGGTTCGAGCTGGCCGATCCCGAGGCGCCCGTCCCCGAGGCCCGCTGGCGGTGGGAGCCCGTCGCGGGCGCGGCGGTGCTGGGCGAGGACCGGCCGTGACGCGCCTGCCGCGCGGGGACCGGCCGTGACCCGCCTGCTGCGCGAGCACCCGCTGATCGACGCCGAGCTCGACGCCGCGGGCCGGCTCGTCGCGTTCCGCTGGAACGGCGCACGCGAGCCGATCGAGGTGTGCAACCAGTGGCGCATCGAGGAGTCGTGGTGGCGCGAGCCGATCGCCCGGGACTACTTCAAGGTCGTGGGGCCCAACTGGCTCGCGCTCGTGTACCGCGACCGGATCGCCGGCACGTGGCACCTGGAGCGCGTCTACGACTGAGCTACGTCCGCCCGAGCGTGATCGTGACCACCAGCACCACGAGGAAGACGCCGACGATCAGCACCAGCATCCCGAGGTCGCGCGGCCGCGTCGTCTGCACGGGCTACAGCCCCGCGAGCACGAGCAGCACGACCAGCACGACCAGCACCAGCGCCAGCAGCGCCGCCCCGATCCAGTCGCCCAGCTTCGGTTCCATCGACTCCCGGTTCCTCGATCAGCCGTCACCGCCGGCACAGCCGGCGCCGTACATCGCCACGATCATCGTCGATCCGTCGGTCGGACGGAAGGTCAGCTGGATCCGGCACTCCGGCAGATCCGTCGTGATGTCGAGCGTCCGCGAGCCGTCCTCGAGCGCGCTCGACAGGTCCTCGTGCGTGAAGCCGGCCGCCTTGAGCCGGTCGCGGTACCACGTCGATACCGCTTCGACGTCCGCGCCGACGGACCACGCGCCGCTGTTGGGGCCCTCGGGCAGCTCGGCCGGCTCGGCGCCCGGGTAGAGCGGGAACTCGCCGGGGACGGCGTCGAGGATCGTGCCCCAGTCCGTGACGGTCGTGCCCGGGCGGCCGCCCGCGGGCGGTTGGGGCTCATCCGATGCGGCGCCAGGGACCGGGGTCAGCTTGGGGGTGGGCTTCGACGTCGGAGCCGCGGTCGGCGTGGCCGTGCGCTCGGCGGTCCTGGACGGGGCGGCCGACGGAGCCCTGGTCGTACTCGCGGTCGGCATCGCGGTCGCCGATGCCCCGCAGCCGGCGACCAGGACGGCCACGAGGGCGAGGGCGGCGAGCGGCGTCCGGGTCGGCATCGCGCGCCATGGTACCCGCGGGAATCGAAGGACCCCCGCCGCCCCAGCGACGAGGGTCCCTCGGTGGGCCTCCGGGCTGCCCAGGTCCCGGAGACCAGGTCGAACGCCACCGTCGGGGCAGCGTCGCCACATGTTCGTCCTGCTGGCCCCCAGGCCGGTGGACGAGGTGTGTTACCCGGCCGCGCCGGCGATCGCCGGCAGGAGGCCGAGGATCGTCACGCCCGCCACCGCAGCGGCCGCGAACCGCAGGAGGAGCTCGAGCGCGGCCTGCCGGTCGGTGTGGAGGCGAAGGGTGGCGATCATGGCCCTGAGACGCGCGCGAACCTCGTTTGGTTGCGGCGTGCGGGGACGATTTTTCGCGACGGCGGCGTGCTCGTCGTGCCGCCCCGGACCATGCGCTCGGCGCTGGGGTGGCCGGCGGGTTCAGGCGGCCGGCAGCACCTCGATGAGCGACAGCGAGGGCATCGGCATCGAGAACTCGAGCTGGAGCCGGCCCGCGGCATCGACGGTCAGCTCGCGGTCGGGCTCCAGGCGCTCGAGCGTGTCGGCCTCGCGGAGCGCCGCCCAGCCGTCGTCGTCGGGCCAGGCGCCGCCGCCGAGCGCCTCCCACGCGCGTCGGATGTTCGAGTGCGTCTCGTCGACGCGGTGATGCCGGACGCGGTGCCGGCCGGGCGCAAGCCCGTCGATGCGGAGGGTGACGTCGCGATCGAGTCGCTTGTCGCCGCCCCACTTGCCCTGGTCGAGCGTGCCGTTCCACATGGCGACGGCGATCCGCCCATCGTCGTCCCGCGACGCCCAGGCCTCCACGAGCGAGCCCGCGCCATCGCCCTCGAGCTCCGCCTCGAGCTCCGTCGAGCCGAGTCGCTCGAGGAGCGCGACGCCCCAGTACCGGGGCTTGCGAAGGTTGCCGACCGCGAGCAGGCCGAAGCCGCCGTGGAACAGCGCCTCGGGCTCGCCCAGCTCGACGAAGTGGTCCGACATCACCCAGTACGACAGCGCATCCAGCCGGCCGGCAGCCGACCGCATCCCGCGGGCGACCAGCGGCGCACCCCAGGGACTGTCATTGACCGGGGCGCCATGCGTGGGCGAGATGCCCCACTCGGTCCAGTACAGGGGCACGTCCTCGCGTCCATACCGGGCCGCGATCGGCCGCAGGTCGAGCGGCGGCATGCCGTACGTGTGCGTGCTCAGGAAGTCGACGGGCACCCCGGTGCCGCCGGCGTGCTCGAGCAGGTCCTCGATCCAGCCCGCCGCCGCGGTCGATGGCCCGCCGACGCGGAACGAGGGATCGACGCGCTTCACGGCGCGCGCGGAGGCGTCGTACAGCGCGAGGTAGTCGGTCTCCGCTCCCGTCCAGAAGACGCGCAGGTTGGGCTCGTTCCAGACCTCGAACGGCCACCTCGCCACCTCCTCGCGGCCGAAAGCGTCGACGAGGTGGCGGACGAGCGCCTCGACCAGGGCCCCCCAGCGCCCGAGGTCCCGCGGCGGCGAGATGATGCCGCGGTAGTCGAACACCGTTTGCGACGGGTCGGAGGCGAGTGCCTCGGGCATGAACGACAGCTCCACGACGGGCCGCAGGCCGGTCGCGAGGAGCCGCTCGAGGGCCGCGTCGACGCGCGAGAAGTCGTACACGGGTTGTCCGTCCTGCTCGCGGTACACGCCCAGGACGTCATGGAGGATCCCGTGCGCCCGGACCCACTCGGTCCCGAGCTCGTCGTGGGCGATCCGGAACGCCTCGGCCAGCTCGTCGCCGACGTTGCGGCCGCCGGGGCCCTCGCCGCGGAGGAGGAGGGCGAGGTGCTCCGATCCGATCATCGGCCGCCACGGTCGTGCAAGCGGAGATCCCGGGGCCTGCGCGTCGATGACCACCGACACCGTGGCGTCGCCCGTCACCGTCGATGTCGCCTCGAGGGGCTGCGACGGCTCGCCGGCTGGCGCATCGATCGACGACAGCGCCGACACCGCGTACCAGCCGCCGGCGCCGGGCTCGAGCGTCGTGTCGACGAACGGCCCGTGCGGGACGGCGAGGACGTCGCCACCGCGGTTGTCGATCGGCATCAGATCGGCGTCGCGCGAGTCGGCGCGCTGGACGAGGTAGCCGGCCGCGCCCTCGACGCCATCCCACGCAACGGTCACCTGCGCGCGGCCGCCGGTGGCGGTCACGTGCCGGGGCGCCGGCAGCGAGACGGCGGGCGCCGCCGCGTCCCGGTGGGTCTGCGATCCCAGCTCCTCGAACCAGGCGATCCGCGCCGAGCGCTCGGCGTGCGGGGCGGGCACGACGTCGGACGGCGGGGCGGCGCGTCGGGTGGACATCTGCGACCTCGGTTCGGGCGTGGCCAGATCGGTCGATCAGCCCTTGAGGCCGGTCGTCGCCACGCCCTCGGTGATCCAGCGCTGCATGAGCACGAACACGATCAGCACGGGCACGACCAGCACCACGGAGCCCGCCATCAGCATCCCGTGGTCGGCCTGGTACTGCCCGGTGGCGAAGGTGGCCAGGGCGACCGGGAGCGTGTACATCTGCGGCTCCTGGGTCATCACCAGCGGGTAGATGAACGAGTTCCAGGACCCGAGGAACGTCAGGATCCCGAGCGTCGCGAGCACGGGCGCCGCGAGCGGCATCCCGATCCGGAAGAAGATGCCGAACTCGCCCGCGCCGTCGATGCGCGCGGCCTCGAGGAGCTCGTCCGGCAGGCTGATGAACAGCTGGCGGGTGAGGAACACGCCGAGCGGCCCGGCCAGGAACGGCAGGATCAGCCCGGGATACGTGTTGACGAGGTTGAGCGCGCTCATCAGGACGTACAGCGGGATGAGCGTCGCGCTCGCAGGCAGCATCAGCGTCGCCAGCACGAGCAGGAGCAGGAACCGCTTGCCCCGGAACTGGAGCTTGGCGAGGGCCCAGCCGAGCATCGGCGCGAAGATCAGGTTGCCGACGGTGACCGCGGTCGCGACCACCGCCGAGTTGAGGAAGAACCGCGGGAAGTCCAGGTTCTGGAACAGCCGCCGATAGTTGTCGAGCGTCCACGTCTCGGGGAGCCAGGTGGGCGGCAGGCGGAGAAACTCGGCCTGTGGCTTGAACGACCCGAGCACCATCCACGCGAACGGGCCGACCACGAGGACGAGCCCGACGACGAGCAGCACGTACAGCAGCGCGCGCCGGCCGCGTCCCTCGCCGGCCGGGCTTCCGGCGGCCCGGGGTGCCGGGCCGGTCGTCGGGACCGGCGGGACGCGCTGGGCGGTGGGTAGCGCGCTCATCTCACGCCTCCGACCGCAGGACGCGGAACTGGATGAACGCGACGGCCGCGACGATCAGGAACAGGACCCACGCGATCGCCGCCGCGTAGCCCTGGTGGAAGAACGTGAAGCCCTGCTGGTACATGTACATCGAGATCGACAGCGTCCGGTCCAGCGGGCCGCCGCCCGTCATCACGAACGGCTCCTCGAACAGCTGCAGGTAGCCGATCGTCGTGATGACGACGATGAACAGCATCGTCGGCCGCAGGAGCGGCAGGGTGACGTTGCGGAACGACTGCCACCGGTTCGCGCCGTCGATCGCGGCCGCCTCGTAGAGCGACCGCGGGATCCCCTGCAGCCCGGCGAGGAACACGATCATCGCGAAGCCGAGGTTCCGCCACGACGCCATCGCGATGATCGAGGGCATCGCGAGCGCCGGGTTGCCGAGCCAGTCCGGTCCGTGGATGCCGATCTGGGCCAGGGTCATGTTGACGAGGCCGAGATCGGGGTTGAGCACGAACCGCCAGACGACGGCGATCGCGACGATGCTCGTCACGACGGGCAGGTAGTAGCCGACGCGGAACAGGGTCCGGAACCGGTCGATGCCGCGATCCAGCGCCATCGCGGCCCCCAGGCCGAGGACGAGCGTCAGCGGCACGCCGATGACGACGAAGTACGCGGTGTTGAACAGCGACGTCCAGAACCGCGCGTCGGCGAGGAGCGCGGCGTAGTTGCTGAGGCCCGTGAAGCTCACGCCCAGCGGGTTCCGGAGGTCACGCAGCCCGAAGTTCGTCAGCGACAGGACCATCGACGCGATCACCGGCCCGAGCAGGAAGATCGCGAAGATCAGGACGAACGGGAGCGCGAACGCCCAACCCGTGAGGTCGCGCTTGAGGGTGGACCCGCCGGGCCGCACACCGAGCCGGCCGTCGGCCCGGTGCTTGCCGCCCGTTCGGCCGCCCGCCTGGGGGACACCGACCGCGACGTCTCGTCCAGCCATCGTTCCCTCCTGCCGCCCGGTCCAGCGGGCGACCCGTAGGCCCCCCGCCGTGGCGGGTCGTGCGTCAGCCGCCGGTGCCGATCGAGGTCGCCTTCTGCTGGAGCGCCTTCGTGGCGTCCTCGGGCGACTCGTTGCCGGTGGTCACCTTCTCCATCTCGTCGTTGATCGCGGTCGAGATCTCGGACCAGGTAGGGATCGCAGGCTGTGCCTTGGTGGTGTCGAGCTGCTTGCGGAACACGTCCACGCGCGGGTCGTCCTTCAGCGCCGCCTGGTCCCAGCCCGCCTTGACGGCCGGGAGGTCGGACACCGTCGAATACCACTGGGCCTGGATCTCCGGCTTGGACACGAACTGGACGAACGCCCACGCCGCGTCCTTGTTGGGGCTGTCCTTGAACACGACCCAGTTGCTGCCGCCGATGAACGACGTGCCGGGCGCCTGGGTCTTGCCCGGCATCGGCGACACCTCGTACTTGTCCTTGAAGCCGGAGCCGCCGGCGTCGTCGAGCAGGCTGATGTGCCACGGGCCGGAGAAGAACATCGGGTGCGTGCCGGACACGAAGGCCGGGGTGATGTCGAAGCCCTCCGGCACGTTCCTGGGCGCGAGGCCCTGCTCGAAGAACGATTTGTAGTACGTCAGGGCCTCGGTGAACTGGGGCGAGTCGAACGTGAACTTGCCGCTCGAATCCATGATGTCGCCGCCGTTCGACCAGACGAACGGCATCAGCTCCTGCCAGTTCTTCGTCCCGAGGCCGATGCCGTTCTTGGCGCCGCCCTTGTCCTTCATCGCCTTGGCGGCGGCCATGAGGTCGTCCCAGTTGCCGGGCGCCTGGGTGATCCCGGCCTTCTGGCCGATGTCCTTCCGCCAGTAGAGCGCGCGGGTCTCGACGTACCACGGGACGCCGTACGTCGTGCCGTTGACGATGCCGGTGTTCCAGGCGCTCTCGAAGTACTGGCTCTTGTCGAAGTTCGCGGGCACGGCCTCGAGGGCGCCGGTCTGCGCGAACTGGCCCATCATGTCGGTCCCCATCTGGGAGACGTCGGGGGTCTGCTTGCCGCCGATGGCGGTCTGGAGCTTGGTCACCGCCTGGCCCCAGTCGACCGGGGTCACGCTCACCTTCACGTTCGGGTAGGCGCTCATGAAGGCGTCCGCGAGGACGCCGAGCTTCGTCCCCTCGTTGCCCATCGCCCAGACGGTCAGGTTCCCCTTCAGGGCGTTGGGATCGACGCTGACGGCCGGCGCCTGGCTGCCCTCGACGGGCGCCCCGCTGCTGCCCGGACTGCCACCGTTGTTGCCGTTGCCGCCGTTGCCGCTGTTCGTGCCGCAGGCGGCGACGACGAGGACGACCATCGCGGCGAGTGCCGCGACGGGTCTCGTGGAGAGCTTGTTCACGGCTGGGGCCTCCGGTACAGGCGGGCACGCCGCTGGGGCGCTCCCGTGGCAGCGAGCGTCCTCCGCGCGCGGTGACACGCCCGACGGGGACGGCAGAACCCGCGTTGCAGGCCGGTGTCACTCCAGTCGAACATCTGTTCTAGAATGCGCGTCCGCCCCCGGAGTCCTTGCCGTGGCCGACCTTCCCTACGCCGAGCTCCATTGCCACAGCCACTTCTCGTTCCTCGACGGGGCGTCCGCGCCGGATGACCTCGTCGCGCGCGCCGTGGACCTCGGGCTGTCGGGCCTCGCGATCACGGACCACCAGGGCCTGTACGGTGCCGTCCGGTTCTCGACGGCCGCCGAGGCGGCGGGGCTGCACGCGGTCATCGGGATCGAGGTGGAGCTCGCCGACGCGGCCATCGCGGATCCCGGCGGGCTCGTGGTGCCGGCGCGACGCGCGTGGCGGCCGGGACGGCGAGCCGTCGCGCGGCCCGATGCGCCGGCCGTCGTCGGTGGCCTTCCCGCACGGCCGAGGCCGGAGCGGAAGCGGCTGCCGGGTCACCGGCGGGTGGTCAAGGAGGACCACCGGGGGATCGGGGAGGCCCAGCGCGGGCCGCACCTCGTGCTGCTCGCGAGGGACGCGGCGGGCTGGCGGAGTTTGTGCCGCATGACGTCGCGGGCGAACCTCGCCGGATCGAAGGCCGTGCCGGTGTTCACCCAGGCGCTGCTCGCCGACAACGCCGAAGGGGTCATCGCGCTGAGCGGCTGCCGCGAGGGGGAGGTGGCGCGCCGCCTCCGGGCGGGCGATCGCGAGGGGGCGAGGGCGGTCGCCGAGCGGTACGCCGCGCGGTTCGGGGCGGGGTTCTTCCTCGAGCTGTCGCACCACCTGCTGCCCGACGACGACTGGCTCGCGTCCGAGACGGCCCGGCTCGCCGAGGAGCTCGGGCTGCCGTGCGTCGTGACCAACGACGTCCATTACGCGCTGCCCGAGGGGCGGGAGCTCCAGGACGTCGTGACGGCGATCCGGCACGGCCGGTCGCTGGGCGAGCTGCGCGACCTGCGGCGGCAGGACGGGGAGTCGTACCTGAAGTCCGCCGCGGAGCTCCTCGCCCTGCCGCCCGGAGACCCGTCGGTCGGGTCGGCCGATCCCGCGCTCGAGCGCGCGTGGCGGCAGGGGATCGCGACGTCGGCGGCGATCGCCGCGTCGTGCCGCGTGGAGCTCGCGTTCGAGCGCTACCGCTTCCCGGGGTTCGCCGTGCCCAAGGGGCAGACGCCGTTCTCGCACCTGTCGGAGCTGTGCTGGGAGGGCGCCCGGCGCCGGTACCACCCGCTCACCCCGGCCGTCGTCAAGCAGCTCGCCCACGAGCTGGACGTCATCCAGTCGACCGGCCTCGCGGAGTTCTTCCTCATCTGCTGGGACCTGATGCGGTTCGCGAAGTCCCGGCACATCCCGGCGCAGGGGCGGGGGAGCGCCGCCGACTCGATCGTCGCGTACGTGCTCGGGATCACGCGCGTGGACCCGATCCGCCACGAGCTCCTGTTCGAGCGGTTCATCAACGAGGGACGGACGGCGTACCCCGACGTCGACATCGACTTCTCGTCCGAGCGCCGCGAGGAGGTCATCCAGTACGTCTACGAGCGCTACGGGACCGAGCACACGGGGATGGTCTGCAACCTCGTCACGTACCGGGCTCGGTCGGCGGTACGGGAGGTCGGCGATGCGCTCGGGTTTCCGCGGCCGCTCGTCGACCGGGTCGCGAAGGCGCTCGAGACGTACGACAGCGTCATGGTCCGGCGGGACCTCGAGGCCGAGGGCGGGTTCGCGCAGTTCTTCGCCCGGCCGGAGGGCTCCGTGGCCGAGGCGGTCTCCGCGCTCGCGGAGCAGCGCGGGCTGACGGACGACATGGGCCAGCTCAACCACGCGCGCGGGGGTCGGTTCGGCGGGTCGGCGACCACGGAGCGCGGCGATGGGCGCATGGCGCGGCCAGAGGACGAGCGGCGGCTCGGCGGCGATCGTCACGAGGACCCGCCCAAGCCCGAGCGGTGGCTCGGCGGCGATCGTCACGAGGACCCGCCCAAGCCCGAGCGG
>JAICUI010000048.1 GCA_025935925.1 Chloroflexota bacterium | reverse complement strand
GGTGCCGGACCTCGGTGAACGCGTCGAACACCACGTCCCGAGGTGTATCGATCACGCGCGAGATCACGATCTCCCGGTCGTCCGTTGCGGGCTGCGCCGCCACTCCGTCTCCCGTCACGCTCGTCGCCTGCTCTCCTGCCTTGCCGGTGCCGGATCCTGCGGAAACGTGTCCAGCCGGTCGAAGCGCTCGTTCCAGAACCGCTCGAACCCGCCCGTCCACTCGTGCACCGGCCGGAGTGCGCGGCCGTCATGCGTCAGCATCGCCGAATTACTGTCACGACTCGACGCCACACCGCCGTATGGTCGTGCCATGAGCACCATCGTCGACCGATCCGCCGCGTTCCGGGCGCTCCACGCGTCGGGCACGTTCCTCATGCCGAACCCATGGGACGCGGGCAGCGCGAGATACCTGGCGTCGCTCGGGTTCCCCGCGCTCGCGTCGACCAGCGCCGGCTTCGCCTGGACGCTCGGTCGCGCCGATGGCCGCGTCACGGTCGACGAGGTCCTCGGCCACCTGGAGGCCCTCGCCGCCGCGGTCGACGTGCCGATCAATGCCGACTTCGAGGGCGGCTTCGCCGACGCGCCGGAGGACGTCGCCCGGAACGTCCGCCGTGCGGCGGAGACCGGGGTCGCCGGACTGTCGATCGAGGATTCGACCCGGGATGGTGCGGAGCCGCTGTATGCCTTCGACCTCGCGGTCGACCGGATCCACGCCGCTCGTGAGGCGCTCGACGCCATGGGGTCCGGCGTCGTCCTCACGGCGCGCTCCGAGGGATTCATCGCGGGCCGACCGGACCTCGACGAGACGGTTCGTCGCCTGCGTGCGTTCGCGGACGCGGGCGCGGATTGCCTCTACGCGCCCGGCGTCTCGACGCGCGAGCAGATCCGGGCCATCGTCGAGGCCGTGACCCCGAAGCCCGTGAACGTGCTCGTGTGGAGCGGCTTCCTGCCCCTCGAGGAGCTGCGCGAGCTCGGCGTCCGACGCCTGAGCACCGGCGGCGGGCTCGCGGCCAACGCCTGGGGCGGCGCGATGTCGGCGGCCGCCGCCCTCGCCGGGGGCTCGTTCGACGGGCTGCGCGGCGCCGCAAGGACTGCCGACATCGTGGCGTCGTTCGGACCCTGACGCTGGCCGCGCCGGCTCGCCACGACGTGAGTCGGCCGATCAGCCCTCCGCCGGCAGCAGCTCGAACACCCGGCGGTCGCGCGCGATCTCGACGGGATCCGCGAGGTCGACCTGGTCGATGAGTCGCACGAACGCCATCCCGCCGCGCATGGACCGCGCATACGGCGCGAGCACATCGCGGAAGAACGAGACGCGCTCCGGCTCGTCGAGCTCGCGCGCTCGGACGTCTTCCGACCGCTTCCGAACGGCGATGGTCGCGCGCCCGGCGGCGCGCAGGTTCCGCACCCAGTGGACGTCGCCCCACGGCGACCAGACCCAGCGGCGTCCACCCGTGTCGATGATCGCCAGGGGGGTGGTGCGTGGCTCGCCGCTGCGCCGGCCGCGGATCGTCACGAGGGCGTTCGGCCCGAGCGGAACGCCGGCCGCGAGGATCGGCTTGAGGAGCGGGCTGAAGAGGGAGATGGTCGCCGGGACCTGGTCGACGGCGTCGGTCGCCGTGGGCATCGGATGGCTCCTTTCCGGAGAGCTGCGTTCGTTTCGATGACCCGGCAGGCGGCCGAAACGTGACCGCGGTCAGCCGCCCCGAGGCGCCAGGTCGAGCCGCGCGAGCTGCTCCGGATCGGCGAGGACGTCGATGCGGACGATCCTCCCGCCGCGGACCGTCATCGCGAGGACCGCGTAGGGCCGTCCGTCGGGCAACCAGGCGACACCCGCCGGTGCGCCGTTCACGAGGATCCGCGTGGCGCTGTCGGCGAAGCGCCGGAACGAGTGCGCGGCGGCCGCGACCGTCTCCGCGCCGTGGAGCAGCGAATCGAGGTTCGCGCGCTCGGTCCCGCCGTCGGCGCGGAGCACGACGTCGGGATGCAGCACCTGCAGCAGCCGTTCGAAGTCGCCGGCCCGTGCGGCCGCCAGGAATGCGTCGACGACGGCCCACTGGTCGTCCAGGTCCGCGTCCGGAACCGGCGCGCCGCGGACCCTGCGACGCGCCCGGCTCGCGAGCTGGCGGGTGGCGGTCGGCGTCCGCCCGAGGACCGGCGCGATCTCGTCGAACGGGACCGCGAACACGTCGTGGAGCACGAACGCGACGCGCTCCGCGGGCGCGAGCGACTCGAGGACGACGAGCATCGCCAGGCCGACGGAGTCACCGAGCAGCGCCTCCTGCTCGGGGTCGACGCCCTGCTCCGGGCTCACGACCGGATCCGGGGTGCGTGCGTCGAGCGACGATTCGCGGCGGGTCCCGCGCGACCGCAGCATGTTGAGCGAGACGCGCGCGACGACGGTCGTCAGCCACGCGCGCAGGTTCTCGATCTCGTCCGCGTCGGCACGGCTGAGGCGCAGCCACGCCTCCTGCACGGCGTCGTCCGCCTCGGGCAACGACCCGAGCATCCGGTACGCGACACCGCGCAGGTGCGCGCGGTTCGCCTCGAACGCGTCGGCGAGGACGTCCTGGTTCGTGTCTCGGCCTCCTTGGCTCCGTCTGTGTGCTTGACCCGCTTCCGCGCGATCATGTGACCACGCATGAGGAACCGACCGTTGGCCGATCCGGATCCCGACGACTATCGCGCGACGATCGACGCCGTCCGCGCCGAGCGCAATGCCGGGCTCCGCGATCCGCTCAGCTGGCTGTCCCTCGTGGGGCTCCACTGGCTGCGCGAGGGATCGGCCTCGTTCGGCGCCCGCGAGGGCAACGACATCGTCCTGCGGGCGGCGGAAGGCGACGTCCCCGAGCGCGCCGGCACCCTGGAGGTCCGCGAGGGCCGCGTGACCGTCCACCCGGCGCCGGGATCCGGGCTCACCGTCGCGGGAACGCCTGTCACCGAAGGCGCCGTCCTCCGCGACGACGGCGACGGCGACCCGACGGTGCTCGAGCTCGCGTCGCTGCGTCTCCACGTCATCCGGCGCGGGACCGACCGCCTGGCGCTGCGCGTCCGGGACACGCGGGCGCCCACGCTGCTCGCCTTCGACGGCGTCGACGCGTTCGACGCCGACCCGGCCTGGCGCTTGACCGGCCGCCTGGTACCGGCCGTGGCGGGCGCCACGCTCAAGGTCGCCGACATCGTGGGCGACGTCACCGACGAGCCGACGCCCGGGGACATCGAGCTCGAGATCGCCGGGGCCACGCACCGGCTGCACACGCTGGAGGCGAACCGCGGGCGAGTGTGGCTGGTGTTCGGGGACAGGACGAACGGCGTCGACACCTATGGCGGCGGGCGGTTCCTCGTGACGGGCGAGGTCGGCCCGGACGGCGCGGTCGAGGTCGACTTCAATCGCGCGTACAACCCGCCGTGCGTCTTCTCGCCCTACGCGACCTGCCCGATGGTCCCCGAGGGCAACGTCCTCCCGGTGAGGGTCGAGGCCGGCGAGCGGATCGGCCGATAGGATGGGCGCCATGCAGCCGATCGAGGAGAAGAACCTCGCGGACCTCTACTCGCTCGAGCCCATCCCGTGGGCTCGCGCGCTCGCGGCGCTCGAGTCGATGCAGGCCCAGGAGCACATGCCGTTCCTCGCGACCGTACGCCCGGATGGCCGCCCGCACGTCGCGGCCGTCGGCGCGATGTGGGACGACGGCGCGATGTACGTCGTGAGCGGCCCCGGGACGCGCAAGTCGCGGAACCTCGCGCACAACCCGGCCTGCGTCGTGGCGGTCGCGCTGCCCGGGATCGTCCTCGAGATCGAGGGCGAGGCGCGGCGCGTCACCGACGACGACACCCTGCAGCGGCTCGTCCGGCGCTACAACGAGGTCGGCTGGCCGGCCCACGTCGAGGACCGGGCGTTCACCCACGACTACAGCGCGCCGAGCGCGGGACCGCCGCCGTGGTGGCTGTACGAGATCCGGCCCCGGACCGTGTTCGGGGTGCTGAGCGACGACCCGGGCGGCGCGACCCGGTGGCGGTTCGACGACGGAGCGCCGGCGGCGCCCTAGCGGACGCGGGCCAGCGTCATCCCGTCCGCGATCGGCAGCGTGACGGCGGTGACCCGGTCATCGCCGCGGACGCGCTCGTTCAGGGCGCGGATCGCGTTCGTGTCGGCGGACTGGTCGGAAGGATCGGCCACGGCGCCGCTCCACAGCACGTTGTCGACGCAGATCATCCCGCCCTGGCGGACGAGGCGGACGCAGCGGTCCCAGTAGCTCGGATAGCTGCCCTTGTCCGCGTCGATGAACGCGAGGTCGAACGTGCCTGCGGCTCCGTCCGCCAGCAGCGCGTCGAGCGTGTCGATGGCCGGCGCGAGGCGCAGGTCCACCTTGTCGGCGACGCCGGCCTCCGCCCAGTAGCGGCGCGCGACCGAGGTGAACTCCTCCGATACGTCGCAGCACACGATCGTCCCGCCGGGCGGCAGCGCGAGCGCGACGGACAGCGACGAGTACCCCGTGAACGTCCCGATCTCCAGGCACCGCTTCGCCCCGAGCAGCTCGACGAGGAGCCGCAGCAGCTGCCCCTGCTCGGGCCCGATCTGCATCTGCCGCCTCGGGTGCGAGTCCGTCTCCTCGCGTAGCCGAGCCAGGACCGGCGGCTCGTCGACGCCCCAGCGCAGGAGGTATGCATAGACGTCCGGAGGGATGCCGACCTGATCTCGTGCCATGGCGCGATCATGGCACCGATACGATCACCGTGTGACGCCGCCCGACCCGGCCGCCGACGCGGCATCTGCCGCCCTCCCGACCGCGCCGCCGGAGGCCGTCGATCGAACCGGGCACGCCGCGTCCACGGGGCGCCTGCCGCTCGCCGTGATCGCCGGGCTGTTCCTCGCGACGCTCGCGCTGCGGCCGCCGGTCATCGCCATCGGACCGCTCGCGCCGCTGCTCCGGGACGACCTCGGGATCACGGCCGCGATCGTCGGGCTGCTGACGACGATCCCCGTCCTGTGCATGGGGCTGCTCGCCCCGGTCGGGCCCACCCTCGCCGCCCGATTCGGGCCTCGGCTCGCGCTTGCCATCTGCCTCGTCGCGATCGCCCTCGCGGGGATCGTCCGGGCGGTGGTGCCGAGCATCCCGCTCCTGCTCGCCGTGACCATCGCGATCGGCGTGGCGATCGGGGTCGCGGGCGCGATCCCGTCGATGGTGGTTGCCGACCGGATGCCGCGCCGGCGCGCGCTCGGGACAGGCGCGTACGCGGGCGGCATCGTGCTGGGCTCGACGCTCGCGGCCGCGCTCGCCGTGCCGCTCGCCGGCGCCGCCGACTGGCGACGGGCGCTGCTCGTCCTGTCCGCGGGCACGTTCGTCTCGGTGGCCGCGTGGCTGCTGCTCGTGCGCGGCGAGCCCGACCGTGCGACGCGGCCGCCCGCAGTTCGGCTGCCGTGGCGCCAGCCGATCGCGTGGCTGCTCGTCGTCGTCTTCGGGCTGCAGTCGGCGATGTACTACGGCGTGATCGCCTGGCTGCCGAACGTGTACGTGGAACGCGGCTGGTCGGCGGCGGATGCCGGCGAGCTGCTCGCCGCGTTCAATGGCGTCGGCCTCGTGGCGACGCTCGGCGTGCCGCTGGTCGCCGATCGGCTCGGGACGCGTCGCATGCAGCTGACCGTGCCGGCGCTCGCCTGCGTCGTCGGGTTCGTCGGCATGATCGTGTCGCCCGATCCGGCGATCCTCTGGGCGGTCCTCCTGGGCCTGGCGATCGGCGGCATCTTCCCGCTCGTGCTGACGCTGCCGCTCGACGTCGCGCACGCCCCGGCCGCGGTCGGCTCGGCGTCGGCCTTCATGCTGCTCGGCGGCTACGTGATCTCGTCGGCGTCGCCGATCCTGCTCGGGGCGGCGCGGGACGTGACCGGCACGTTCGAGGCCAGCCTCGTGCTGCTCGTGGCCGTCACCCTCGCGTTCGCCGGCTGCTGCCTGCTCCTGGCGCCCGCCCGGCTCCGGCGCGGCATCGTCTGACCGCCGGCGCGGGCAGCGCTACCACTGGCGCCAGTCGCCGCCGTTGCGCGTGGTTCCGTCCGCGCGGGCCTGGCGCGCCCGCTCGTGCTCGATGCCGTCGATCACCAGGTCGATCGCGAACGCGAAGGTCGCCTCGTCCAGGTCCTCGCCGAACGGACCGCTCGCGATCCCGAACGCGCGAGCGCCGAGGACGCGAACGGCACGGGCGGCGAGCTCGGCGGTGCATCCGCCCGCGACGACGGCGTCGGTGACCTCGCCGATGTGGCGCCTGGCATTCGGACCGGCCGCCGCCCGCGTCGCGAGCGCGTGACCGGCCCACGCGTGGTCGCGCATCACCGCGTGCGCCGCCACCAGGGTCGCGCGCAGCGACGATCGCCAGTCGCCGCCGTGGCGGATCGGGAGCCGGCCGACCACCGCATCGACCATGGCGTCGACGAGGTCCTCGCGGCCCCGGACGTGCGTGTACAGGCTCATCGCCTCGAGGCCGACGAGCCCGCCCAGCCGCCGCATCGTCACCGCGTCGAGGCCGTCCGCGTCCGCGAGCGCGATCGCGGCGTCGATGACGGCGTCACGATCGACCCGGATCCGGCTCCCGGGACGGTCGCCGCTTTCCTTACGATGTACGCCTGAGGATCCAGCCATCGTCCTTACATTGTACGATCGCGTGCTCGTGCCGCGATGGGGACAATGGCGTCGACGCGACACCGCACGCAGGGAGGACGATGACCACCGATCCCCGACCGCGCGTCTTCGTCGCCCGACGGATCCCAGCCGCCGGGCTGGCCCGGATCACCGAGGCGTGCGACGCGACCGTCTGGCCGGGCGAGCTGCCGCCGGCGCGCGACGAGCTCCTGGCCGGCGTCACCGGCTGCGACGGCATCCTCACGCTGCTCACCGACCGCGTCGACGACGAGCTGCTCGATGCCGCGGGACTCCGGCTGCGGGTCGTGTCGAACTTCGCGGTGGGGTTCGACAACGTCGACGTCGCCGCCTGCACGCGACGCGGCGTCCGGGTCGGGAACACGCCCGGCGTCCTGACCGAGGCGACCGCCGACGTCACGTTCGCGCTGCTGCTGGCGGCCGCGCGCCGCCTGCCCGAGGCCGCGGACCACGTCCGCGACGGTGCCTGGCGCACGTGGGACCCGCTCGGGCTGCTCGGGGTCGACGTCCACGGGGCGACGCTCGGGATCGTCGGCCTCGGGCGGATCGGCCAGGCGGTCGCGCGGCGGGCCACGGGGTTCGGCATGCGGGTCCTGTATCACGGCCGGACACGAGCCTCGGCGGCGGTGGAGACGGCCCTCGGCGCGACGTTCGCGCCGCTGCCCGAGCTGCTCGAGGCGTCGGACTTCGTGTCGCTGCACGTCAGCCTCGACGACCGCACGCGCGGCCTCGTCGACGCGGCCGCGCTGGCTCGCATGAAGCCGACCGCGATCCTCGTCAACACCAGCCGCGGGCCCGTCGTCGACACCGACGCGCTCGTCACCGCGCTGCGGGACGGGATGATCGCGGGCGCCGCGCTCGACGTGACCGACCCCGAGCCCCTCCCGGCGGATCATCGCCTCCTCGGCCTGCCCAATTGCCTGGTGGTACCGCACATCGGCTCGGCGACGCGCGCCACGCGCGACCGGATGGCGGCGATGGCCGCGGACAACCTGCTGGCGGGCGTCGAGGGCCGGCCGCTGCCGACGCAGGTCAACCCTGAGGTGCGCTGAGCCGGCAACGACCGATCCCTTCGTCGACGTCACCCGATCCGGACGACGGCGCTGCCGGGTGGCTGGCTACGATGGCGCCGATGGCTGAGGCGTCGGAGGGTGCGGCGGCGGCGACCCCGGGTCGCCGCTACGTGAGCACGCGCGAAGCGGCGTTCATCGGCGTCGGGTCGATGGTCGGCGCCGGGATCTTCTCGCTCCTGGGCTCCGCGGGCGAGGTCGCCGGGAACGCCGTCTGGCTGTCGTTCGTGCTCGCCGGCATCATCGCGGCGCTGCAGGGCTATTCGTTCGCGCGCCTCGGCTCACACTACCCGTCCGCCGGCGGCCTCCTCGAGTACGTCAACAAGGGCTACGGCGACGGCCACGTCGCGACGGCGGTCGCGTGGCTGGTGTTCTGGACGAACGCCATCGTCACGGCGATGGTCGCGAGCTCGTTCGGCAGCTACGCCGCGAGCGCGCTCGGGCTGTCGGGCACGGCGCCGCTGAAGGCGTTCGCGGTGCTCATCGTCGTGGTCATGACGCTCCTGAACATCGCCGGATCGACGTTCGTGGCGAAGGTCCAGAGCGTGATCGTGTTCGTCGTCGTGGGGATCCTCGCGCTGTTCTCCGTGGTCACGCTCCTCAACATCGACCCGGCGCTGCTGTCGCCGTCGCTCTATCCGCCGCCGCGCGACATCGTCTCGAGCGTCGCGCTGACGTTCTTCGCGTTCCTCGGGTTCGGCATCGTGACGTTCACGGCACGGGACTTGCGCGAGCCGGCGATCCAGCTGCCGCGGGCGATGACCATCGCGATCGGCATCGCGGCCGCCGTGTACATCGCCGTGTCGCTGGGCGTCTTCGGGACGCTCACCGTCGACGAGGTCATCGCGGCAGGGCCGACCGCCATCGCCGAGGCGGCCAAGCCCGTCCTCGGCGACCTCGGCTTCTGGCTGATGACCGTCACCGCGCTGTTCGCGACGAGCGGGGCGACCAACGCCGGCCTGTACCCCGCGATCGGCGTGTCGGAGCACCTCGCGCTGACCGGCCAGTTCCCGCCGCTCATGGCGCGCCGCCTGGCCGGCCGCGTGCCGGTCGGACTGCTCGTCTCGGCCGTCGCGATCGTGGTGCTCGTCGTCGGCCACGACCTGTCGGCGATCGCGTCGATCGGGTCCGCCGTGGCGCTCCTGATCTTCTGCATGGTGACGATCGGCCACCTGCGCATCCGCGCCGACACCGGGGCGAACCTCGTGCTGCTGGTGCTCGCGCTCGCGACTGCCGGGATCTCGCTGATCGTCTTCGTGTTCACCACGCTCATCAACGAGCCGGCATCGATCACGACGCTCGCGATCATCCTCGCGCTGAGCATCGGGCTCGACTTCGCGTGGTCGTGGCGTCGCCCGGCGCCGGTCGCGTCGGCGAGCTGACTCGCGCCGCAAACCGGCATCCCCGCGTCGGACGTAGCATCGGCCGACACGAGGTGACCCCATGACCCAGTCGACCTTCGCCGCGAGCGCCGGCGCCCCGTCGCCGATCCGGATCGACGACGCCCGATACGTCCCCGGCGTGTGCAACATCGGACCCGCCGAGATCGCCCGGCGCCGACGCGCCGGCCACACCGGCGTGATCGCGTCCATCGTGCTGCTGGCGGTGCTGGTCGCGATCGGCGCCCCGCCGGTCTCGCGGCTGCTCATCGCGCTCCCGGTGGCCGTGGCCGCCAGTGGCTACCTCCAGGCGTGGCTGAAGTTCTGCGCCGGGTTCGGGTCCGCGGGCGTGTTCAACTTCGGCGAGCGCGGGACGACGCAGGCGGTCGTGGACCCCGCGGCGCGACGCAAGGACCGCATCCGGTCGTTCGAGATCGGTCTCGCCTCATTCGCGATCGGGATCGCGGTTGGCGTCGTTGCGGTGCTGCTCCCCCGCTGACGCACGGCGCGCCGGGCCGGGTGCTAGCCTCGCGCCACGCCTGACGCGCTCGCGCCGGCGCGAGGAGGGGCAACGCGATGACCGAGCAGGCGATGGCCGCACCGGCGAAGGCCGCGGCCAGCACGACGCGGCTCATGATCCTGCTCGCGGCGGCGATGTTCGTGCTCGTCGTCGACACGTCGCTCATGAACGTGTCGATCTCGGCCGTCGTGCACGACCTCGGCACCACGGTCAGCGGCGTCCAGTCGGCGATCGCGCTCGAGGCGCTCGTGTCGGCCGCGTTCATCCTGATCAGCAGCAAGATCGGCGACCTGATCGGTCGCAAGCGCGCGTACACCATCGGGCTCATCGCCTACGCGATCGGGGCCCTCGCGATGACGGTCACCCAGACGCTGCTGCCGGTGCTCATCTTCTGGGCCATCTTCGGCGGCCTCGGGGCGTCGCTCCTGCTGCCGGCGATGCAGTCGCTGATCCACGGCAACTTCGACGGTCCGGACAAGGCGCGGGCGTACGCGATGGTCGGGGCTGCGGCGGGCATCGCGGCGGCGGTCGGGCCGCTGCTCGGCGGGTTCATCACGACGTACGCGACGTGGCGGCTCGGGTTCGCGCTCGAGGTCGTGATCATCGCCGTCGTCCTTCTCGGCCTGCGGCTGATCAAGGACGCGCCGTTCACCGGCGAGCGCGGCATCGACCTCGTGGGTGCGGTGTTCTCCGTGCTCGCGATGGGCGGGGTCGTGCTCGGCATCCTGATCTGGCAGGAGGGCGGCGACCGGGTCCTGGCGTTCCTCGCCGTCGGGTTCGCGTCGCTCGCGGCGCTCGCGTGGTGGCTCGTGCGGCGCAAGCGTGCCGGCCAGCTGCCGCTGATCGACCCCACCCTGTTCCAGTCGAAGAACTACCAGAGCGGCGTCATCGGGCAGCTGCTCCAGCAGGTGACGCTCGGCGGAACGATGATCGCGCTGCCGATCTTCCTCCAGATGGTCCTCGAGTACAACGCGATGCAGTCGGGCCTGTCGATCGCCCCGCTCTCGCTGTCGATGTTCGCCGTGGCGCTCGTCGCGGGCCGCCGGCTGGGCGGCCAGCGTCCGGCCGCGATCATCCGGCTGGGCTTCCTGCTCACGACCGTCGGCATGGCCGCGATCCTGCCCCTGGTCCCGCGGGTGGACTCGGGCCTGTGGCTGACGATCCCCCTGATCATCGCCGGGTGCGGCCTCGGGCTGCTCGTGTCGCAGCTCAACAACTACACGCTGGCGCCCATCTCGGGGGACCGGATCAGCGAGGCCGCCGGTGTCAACTCGGCCGCCGGCAACTTCGGGCTGTCGTTCGGCCTCGCGCTGGCCGGCGCGCTGATGCTCGGCACGCTGTCGGTCACGTTCACGAACATGGCAAACGCGAGCACGGTGCTCCCCGCGGACCAGAAGGCGCACGTCGCCGAGGTCCTCAACCAGGACGCCGAGCTCATGAGCAACACGGCGCTCGACGCCCAGCTCGAGGGACAGCCGCAGGCGATCCAGGACGAGATCATCCGGATCAACACCGAGGCGCGGCCGATCGCGCTCCAGGTGGCGCTGCTCGTCCCGGTGCTCGCCGGGGTGCTCGGGCTGCTGAACTCGCTCCGGATGATGCGGCTGCCCGACGTGAAGCCATCCGCGAACCTCGAGGAGTTCGCGCTCGGCGGCTGAACCGCCGTCGGCGCCACGCACCTCGGCGTGGCGGGCACCTCGGCGCGTCGTGGACCGCAGAATCGCTCCGTGCGCCGCGACGTCGTCCTCCTGTTCAGTGCCCGCGCGGTCCGCATGTTCGGCTACGGGCTGCTGGCCGTCGTCCTCGTGCTGTACCTCGACGCGATCGGCGTGTCTGCCGCCGACATCGGCCTGCTCCTGACCCTCACCCTGCTCGGCGACGCCGCGATCTCGCTGTGGCTGACGACGCACGCCGACCGGATCGGGCGCCGTCGCGTCCTGCTCGCCGGCGCCGTGCTGCTGCTCGCCGCCGGCCTCGTCTTCGTCGCGACGCCGGTGTTCGTCGTGCTGCTCGTGGCGGCGACGATCGGCGTCATCAGTCCCAGCGGCAACGAGGTCGGGCCCTTCCTCGCGGTCGAGCAGGCGTCGCTGAGCACGGTCACCGATCCGGCACGCCGGACGAGCCTGTTCGCGCGGTACCAGCTCGTCGGGGCGGTCGCGACGGCGGCCGGCGCGGCGGTCGCGGGCGTGGTGGTCCAGGCGGTCGGAGCGTCCGTCGAGGCGCCGTCGAACGCCTACCGGGTCGTCATCGTCGGGTACGCGCTGGCCGGCGTCGTCCTCGGCATCCTGTTCGCGGCGGTCTCGCCGGCCATCGAGGTGCCGCCGGACGAGCGGAGGGACGCGACCGTCGCCTCCCGGCTCGGCCTGCATCGCTCGCAGCGCGTGGTGCTGCGGCTGTCCGCGCTGTTCGCGCTCGACGCCTTCGCCGGTGGGTTCGTGATGCTGAGCTTCATCGCGTTCTTCTTCCACGAGCGGTTCGGCGTGGACCCGGTCGCGCTGGGCGCCATCCTCGCGGCCGCCAACCTGCTCGCTGCGGCATCCGCGCTCGCCGCCGCGCCGCTCGCGGCGCGCTTCGGGCTCGTGAACACGATGGTGTTCACGCACCTGCCGTCGAACGTCCTGCTGATCCTCGTCCCGTTCATGCCGTCGCTGCCCCTGGCGGCCGGGGTCCTCCTCGCGCGCTTCGCGATCAGCCAGATGGACGTGCCGACCCGGCAGTCATACACGATCGCCATCGTCGAGCCGGACGAGCGGTCCGCAGCCGCAGGCGTCACCGGCATCGCGCGGAGCCTCGGCGTGTCGGTGTCGCCGCTGATCGCGGCCCCGCTGCTCGTCGGGTCGGCGCTGATGGCCGCCCCGTTCGTGATCTCGGGCTCGCTCAAGATCGTCTACGACCTGCTGCTGTACCGCTCGTTCCAGTCGCTGCGCCCGCCCGAGGAGCGCGACCGGGCGGCGTGACGGTCAGCCGGCCGACGTCCGCTCGCCGAGCGCGACCCGCAGCTCGGCGATCTCGGCACGAAGCATCGCGAGCTCGCGCGCCACGTCGGACCCGTCGGCCGTCCCCGCCGCGGCGCCGTCGTCCGCGGCCGCGACCTCCTCGGCGGAGGGCACGAGCAGGCTCGCGAGGATGGACGCCAGGGCGCCGATGATCCCGACGCCCGCGAGCATCACGAAGACCGCGGTGCCGCGCCCGATCGGCGTCACCGGGAACCGGTCGCCGTAGCCCACGGTCGTGATCGTGACCAGGGCCCACCACAGCGCATCGCCGCCGCTCTTGATGTTCGAGTCCGAGGACGTGCTCTCGGCCTGGAGCACCACGAGGCTCGAGATCACCATCACGATCCCGGCGCTCAGCAGCGTGATGAACAGCGCGTACTGGCCGCGGTTCTGGACGACGTCGCGGATGAGCTCGCTGCGGTGCTTCCCGCTCAGGAGCCGGGCGACGCGCGCCAGCCGGCTGAGGCGCGCGAGCCGGAACAGCGCCGTGAGCTGGAAGAACCCGAGCGCCGGGATCGAGCCGAGGAGGTCGAGCCAGCCGCGCTGGTAGATGAAGTACTGGCGGCGCGGTCGGGAGCCCAAGAGGTTGTACGCGAAGTCGCCGAGGAAGATGAGGCAGATCGCGTTGTCGTAGACGCGCAGCAGGTCGAGCGTCGTCGCGTCGAGCGGCAGCAGCTGCAGGACCATGATCAGCAGCGAGAACAGCGTCAGGACGAGGATGAAGATGTTGTACGCGTTGCCGTGCTCGCGGATCGTGGACGTCCCGGCGGCCATCGTGCTCGCTCCTCCCGGCCCGACCCGTGACGGCGGGTCCCGGCCGCCCCGCCATGCTAGCGACCTCGGTCGTCTTCCACCGGGGCAGCGCGCCGTACGGCGACGCTTCGACGAACGGGGCTGACGAACCCGGCCCGCGTGGGCGAGGATGGAACCGATCGTCGCGACGCCGACCAGGGGGTACCCGATGCCCGACAACGACCCGGCCCCGTTCCGCAAGCTTGCGGCGCGCCTGCGCGTGCCGCCCGACACCCGCGTGGAGCTGAGCAAGGACTACGACCCCGCGGACACGACGGACGTGAAGGCGAAGGACGCCGACGACCTCCTGCGCTCGGGCGTCGAGCTCCTCGCTGAGTACCAGGCCCGGCTCGCGGCGCAGGATCGGACGGCCCTGCTGGTGATCATCCAGGCGATGGACGCCGCAGGAAAGGACGGCACGATCTCGCACGTCATGAGCGGCGTGAACCCGCAGGGCGTCGAGGTCACGAGCTTCAAGGTCCCGACGCCCCACGAGCTGGACCACGACTTCCTGTGGCGCGCCGCGATCGCGCTCCCGGGCCGCGGGACGATCGGCATCTTCAACCGCTCCTACTACGAGGAGACCCTGGTCGTCCGCGTCCATCCCTCGATCCTCGACGGCGAGCGGCTGCCGGCCGACGTGCTCGGCGGCGACATCTGGAAGCGCAGGTTCCGGCACATCAACCACTGGGAGGCGTACCTCGCCGACCAGGGGACGCGGATCGTGAAGCTGTTCCTCCACGTGTCGAAGGAGGAGCAGAAGCGGCGGTTCCTGGACCGCATCGATCAGCCGGACAAGAACTGGAAGTTCAACGCCGGGGACGTCCGCGAGCGCGGGTTCTGGGACGAGTACCAGGCGGCGTACGCGGATGTGCTCTCGGAGACGAGCACCGACGCGGCGCCGTGGTACGTGATCCCCGCGGACCACAAGTGGTTCATGCGGCTCGCCGCATCGGCGGTCATCGTGGACGCGCTGGTCGACATCGATCCGAAGTACCCGGAGATGGATCCCGCGGCGCGCGCGGACCTGCTCAAGGCGCGCGAGGAGCTGATCGCCGAGCCCGGCTGACGGTCCCCGCGGTCAGCACTCCACGACGTTGAGGGCGAGGCCGCCGCGCGACGTCTCCTTGTACTTGTGGTGCATGTCGGCGCCCGTCTCGCGCATCGTGCGGATCGCGGCGTCGAGCGAGACGTGGTGGGTTCCGTCGCCGGCGAGCGCCATGCGCGCGGCATTGATCGCCTTCACCCCTGCGAGCGCGTTGCGCTCGATGCACGGGATCTGGACGAGGCCGCCGACGGGGTCGCAGGTGAGGCCGAGGTGGTGCTCGATGCCGATCTCGGCGGCGTTCTCGACCTGCGGCGGCGTGCCGCGCATGACCGCCGCCAGTCCGGCGGCCGCCATCGAGCAGGCGACGCCGACCTCGCCCTGGCAGCCCACCTCGGCACCCGAGATCGAGGCGTTCTCCTTGTACAGGATCCCGATCGCCGTCGCCGTCAGCAGGAAGTCGATGACGCCGCGGTCCGTGGCGCCGTCGACGAACGTGACGTAGTAGTCGATGACGGCGGGGATGATGCCCGCCGCACCGTTGGTGGGCGCCGTGACGACCCGGCCGCCCGCGGCGTTCTCCTCGTTCACGGCCATCGCCCAGAGGTTCACCCAGTCCATCACGTCCAGCGGGTCGGCGCCCTCGCCCGGCTCGCCGCGCTCGAGGAGGCTCAGGTACAGCGGGCCGGCCCGTCGGCGAACCTTGAGCAGCCCGGGCAGGACGCCCTCGGCGAGCTCGCCGTGCGCGATGCAGGCGCGCATCGTCTCCCAGATCCGGAGCAGGCCCGCGTCGATCTCGTCGTCGCTGCGCCAGCGCCGCTCGTTGCGGCGCACGACCTCGGCGATCGAGCATCCCTCGCCCGCCGCCAGGGCGAGCAGCTCGTCGGCGCTGTGGTACGGGTACGGGAGGTCGTCGTTGCCGGGCACGGCATCGCGTGCGGCGCCGTCGCGCGCGAGATCCTCGTCCACCACGAACCCGCCGCCGACCGAGAAGTAGGTGCGTTGCGCGACCACCGCGCCCGCGGCGTCGAACGCGGTGAAGCGCGCGTTGTTGACGTGGAACGGCTCCCGGCCGTCGGCGGAGATCGCGTCGCTGAACACGAGGCCGGCGTCGGGATCGAACGCGACGGCGTGGCGGCCCAGCAGCCGCAGGCAGCGCTCGTCGCGGATCCTGCGGACGCGCTCCGGGATCCCGTCGACGTCGACGAGGTCCGGCTGCTCGCCCTCGAGCCCGAGCTGGACGGCGACGTCCGTCGCGTGCCCGCGACCCGTCGCGCCGAGGGAGCCGAACAGCTCGACGGTCACGCGGGCGATCCGGTCGAGATCGCCGGAGCGGTCGAGGCGCTGCGCGAACTGCCGCGCGGCGCGCATCGGGCCCACGGTGTGCGAGCTCGATGGACCGATCCCGATCTTGAACAGGTCGAAGGCGCTGACCGCCACGGACACCTCCTCGTCGGCGCGAGCATCGCACGACTCGAACGGCGGTCGGGGTGACAACCTCGGCAGCGCGCCCGACGACGGCGTGGCGGCGCGCGCGTCGACGCCGCTCGACGAAGCCGGTCTGGGCCGCACGAACGCCGCCACGGCCATCCGCGGTACTGGTAGGATTCGTCAAGATCCGAGTCCCGCACCGGGGAGCGATGCCGGTCGAAGCGTTCCTCCTGGCGATCGGAGGCCTCGTCCTGGCGGCCGTGACGGCCGTCGCGGTCCGTGGCCCGTTCCGGCGCCCGGTCGACCGATCGAACGGCGACCTTCCCGCCGCCTCCGCGGAGCGCCAGCGGCGCGACACGCCGGTCCCGCAGGGACCGCCGAGCGTCGTGCCCGTCCGGTCGACGTTCGGCCACGCGGACGCCGCTTCCGACCGTGATCCCTTCCCCGGCGTC
Organism: Chloroflexota bacterium; assembly: GCA_025935925.1. Taxonomy (GTDB): domain Bacteria; phylum Chloroflexota; class Limnocylindria; order Limnocylindrales; family CSP1-4; genus CAIXZV01. The sequence goes on along the minus strand of JAICUI010000048.1, from coordinate 9,504 downwards.
GGCGGCCGGCGCCTCGGGCAGCTGCCGCCACCGATCGTCACGATCCCGACGAGCGCGTTGTCGCCCGCCGCGCGCGATCGCGCGAAGCGGCAGCTCGCCGTCCCAGCCGTCCCCGTCGACCCGCCCGCCGCCGCGCCGGCGGGATCACCGCACCGGCGCGCGCGCCGCCTGGGGATCGGCGTCTCGGCACTCGGTGGCGCCGCCATCGCCGCCGCGCTGATCGCCGCGACCGGGTCGTCCGCCCCGGACGGACCGGTCCATCCCGGCCTCGGCAACCGCGACGCTGCGGCGGCGGAGACGCCCGGCGGCGTCGCGCTCGTCCCGCCCGCGCCGAGCGGGTCGCCGTCATCCGGGGCGCGCGGCGACGCGCAGCGGCCGGCCGCCGTGCCGGGCGGCACCCACGACAGCTCGCGACGCGGCGGCTCACGACAACCCGACGCCGCGGGCTCGGGGCCAGGCGCAGCCGGCGGGCCACCGGGCCCGCGCGGAACGGTCCAGCCATCGCCGAGTGGACCCCCGCCACGCCCGACGTCGCGACCGCCGGACCCCACACCGCGCCCCCCGGACCCGACGCCGACGGCGCCGCCACCGACCTCGACGCCCGCGCCCGAGACGACGCCGACGCCCGGTCCCGTGACCGCGGACTTCACGGTGCGGGTGACCGGCCTGACCGTCCGCCTGACGGATCACGCGAAGAACGCCGAATCGTGGACATGGACGTTCGGCGACGGCGCGGCGTCGACGGTCCGGAACCCGTCGCACACGTACGCGGCACCGGGCCGGTACACGATCGTGCTCACGGTCACGGGCGTGTCGGGCGGCACGGCGACGCACAGCGAGACGGTCACCGTGGGCGGTTGAGGGGCGCGCGTCAGCCGAGGCCCGGGCGCGGGCCGAGCGCCTCGTAGCGGAGCCCGCCCTCGTCCAGCACGAACGCGTCGAGCGCGAGCCCGTTCGGGTCCATCTCGGCGAACTCGTCGTTGATCCACGCCACGAACGACCGGTCCGTGCCGGCGGGCATGGAGATCAGGATGTCGCGCATGGGCGCGATGAGGCACTGCGGGTCGGCGCCGAAGATCCGGCGCAGCTCGTCCTCCACGAGGACGAGGCCCGAGGCGCACCCCGCGCCGGACTGGAGGACGCGGACCGGAACGCCGTCGATCGCCTGGCGCACGATGTCGCGCGAGCGCACGCTCCGCATCCGCGAGCGCAGGTTGTCGAGGGCCGTCGCGACCAGCTCGGCCGGTCCGACGGGCCACGTCGACAGGAGCGACTGACCGACGACAAGGAACGCCGGCCCGATGTCGATCCCGAACCCCGTCGGGATCCCGGGCGGCAGGGTGACCCGGAACGGCTCGCCCGCGAGCGGCGGCAGTGGCCGCCGGCGCGGCAGGATCGGGATCACGCTCTCCGCCATCGACGTCCAGTCGAGGTCCGGCGGCAGCCCGCCCATCGCCCGCAGCACGGCGTCCGGCGTCGCCTGGACCATGCCGTTGCCGAGGTCCACGGTTCGGTACGACTTGCCGGCCTTCCGCCGGCGCTTGGCGCGTCGCTTCTCGGTCTCGTTCATGGCGCCGCAGCATGACGAGGCCGACTCACCGGGCACTCATCCCGGACTTCGCGCGCGCTTTGCGGGGTCGCGGTTCGCCCGTCAGGCGGAGACGCGGGCCCTCGGGGCTGCGGCTCGCGCAAGCACCGCGACCCCCGCCGCGATCTCGTCCGGCGACAGCCGCGCGTAGTGGAGCAGCAGCTCCTGGTCGCCGGCCGGATGATGCCTCGACCACGACAGCGGCTCGACGGCGACGCCGAGCGCTCGGGCGCGCGTCGCCAGCTCCGTGGCGCTGAGATGCACGTCCTCGATCCGCACCACGAGGTGCGATCCGGCGGCCGCGGGCCGGGCGCTGACGACGGTGCCCAGCTGGGCGACGAGCGCGTCCAGCAGCGCCGCCTGCCGCTCGGCGTGGTGCGCGCGGATCCGGACCAGGTGGCGCTCGAAGTGGCCCTCCGCGAGGAACAGGGCGACGGCCCGCTGCTCGAGCGCGCCGGGGCCATGCGACGCGGCCTCGCGACGGGCGACGAAGGCGTCCACGGACCCCGGTGGCATGACCGCGTACCCGACCCGCAGCCCGGGGAACAGGACGCGGCTGAACGTCCCGACGTACAGCACGCGACCGGCGTCGTCGAGGCCCTGGAGCGAGGGCTGCGGGTGGCCCTGGTACTGCGGCTCGGCACCCGCGTCGTCCTCGATCACCAGTGCGTCGCGCGCCTCGGCCCAGCGGAGGAGCTGCATGCGCCGCGCGACGGGCATCGTCCCGCCGCCCGGGTCCTGCCACGACGGCGTGACGAGCACCGCCCGCGCGTCGTCGGGCAGCCGATCGACGAGGAGACCGCGGTCGTCGACCGGCACGTGCGCGAGCGGGACGCGGGCCTGTGCGAACGTCCGGTGCAGGAACGGCGACCCGGGATCCTCGACGGCGAGGGTCGCGCCGGGCCCGAGCCAGGTCGCCGCCGCCGCGATGAACGCGCCTTGGGCGCCCGTCGTGATCACGAGCTGCTCGCGGTCCGCGCGGACCGAGCGCGCCATCCCGAGGTAGGCGCCGATCTCGGCCCGGAGCCGCGGGTCGCCCTCCGGGTGGCGGTACGAAACGGCTGGGCCAGGATCCGAGGCGAGGTCCCGCCATGCCCGCGGCAGCAGCCGCTCCCACGCGCCCGACGGGAACAGGTCGAGCCCGGGCGCGCCCGGCCGGAAGTCGTACCGGGGCGCCGACCGGAACGCGCCGTGGAACGGCCGCCGCAGCCCCGGCAGCGGCGGGACGACCGCCGGCGCATCGCCCAATCCGGAGCCGCGCACCGCGACACGGCGTCGCGGCCCCGGGACGGGCCGCGAGATGCCCGCCGCGACGAGCGTTCCCCGCCCCGGGCGAGCCTCGAGGTAGCCCTCGGCTGTCAGCTGGTCGTACGCCGTCATCACCGTCACGGCGCCGACGCCGAGGTGCCGGGCGTAGCTCCGGATCCCCGGCAGGACCGTTCCGGGTCCGATCCGCCCGTCGAGGATCGCGCGCCGCAGCTCCACCTCGATCTGGCGGTAGAGCGGCAGGCTCCCGACGCGGTCGAGCACGATGGGCGGGTAGGACACCGGCCGTGTCGCCTCCTCCTCGAGGCCCGCCGCCACCTCGGCGCGCCGGACCTTCCCCTCCCATACCGGGCGCCGGCGGCCGGGGTTCGATCTGGGACCGGCGCCGAGGGTGGGCCGCCGCAGCGTTCCCATCGGCCGGGACGACGGACGGGAACGCCGGCGCTCGACGCGCACCGACCGTGCCTTGAGGCCCCCGACCGGGGCGTCGACAGTCGCCAGACCACCCCGCGACCGCGGGCAGCCGCGCGTGCCTGCCCGCCAGACTGGAGGACTTCGGATGCGAACCCGTGGATCCGGGCGGCGGCTTGCGCTCGGCGCGGCCGCCCTGCTCGTCGCCGCGTGCGGCACGTCCACGACCCCGACGGCGGCCCCCTCGGCCACGCCGGCACCCGCGACGTCGGCGCCCGCGCCGAGCACCGGCGCGTCGGCGTCACCGAGCGGCTCAGGCGACGCCATCGACCTGTTCAACACGGCGTACTCGCCGGCCGACGGACCCGACGGCGGGACCGCCGTCATCGGCGACTGGCAGGAGGCCACGCAGTTCAACCCGTTCTACCTGACCCAGGTGACCGAGGCGAACGTCGCCGCGGCGACGTGGTCGACGCTCGTCGTGCTCACGGACGACTACAAGTACGCGCCCGACCTCGCGGTGTCGATCCCGACGACCACCAACGGCGGCGTCAAGGTGCCGGGCGAGAACGGTGACGCGATGACCGTCACGTGGAAGCTCCGCGACGGCCTCAAGTGGTCCGACGGCACCCCGCTCACGTGCAACGACTTCCGGTACACGTGGAAGTGGGTCCTCGATCCCGACAACACGGGCGTCGTCACCGCCGGCTACGACGACATCACCGACTGGGCGTGCCCGTCGGACACCGACATGGTCCTGCACTTCAAGGCGATCTTCGAGGGCTACATCCTGCTCGCGATCGCCCCGCTGCCCGAGCACTACCTGAAGGCCATCCCGGTCAAGGACCAGGTCTCGGGCAAGGGCTTCGTTCCCGCCGACATGCCCAATGTGCCGACGAGCGGGGCGTTCAAGTTCGCCTCGGTGACGCCGGGCTCGGAGCTGCGGCTGGAGCGGAACCCGAACTACACGAGCTGGAAGACGGGCAAGCCCGCCCACCTCGATGCCCTCGTGTACAAGTGGTACGGCGACCCGGACTCGATGATCGCGGGCTTCCGGGCCGGGGAGGTCGACGTCGCCACGGACCTCCAGGACAGCGACATGCCCAAGGTCCAGGACCTGGGCGACCAGGTCAGCGCGATCCAGTCCCTGACCTACGAGTTCCTGCGCCCCAACTGGTCGAGCTTCGACGACGTCGACACCAAGCAGGGCGTCGGCGGCTGCTCCAAGAACCCGGCCGTGACCGACCGCGGCCCGGGCTGCCCGATGGCCGACCCGGCGATGCGCGAGGCGGTCGCCTACGCCGTCGACAAGGACACGATCAACCAGCGGCTCCTGGGCGGCCTCGCCCAGGTCGCGAACACGTTCGTGAGCCCCGAGGCGTGGTTCTACGCCGACCAGACGCCCGCGACGTTCGATCCCGGCAAGGCGCGCCAGATCCTCGACGACGCGGGATGGAAGGACACCAACGGCGACGGCTTCCGCGAGAAGGACGGCGTCGAAGCCAAGGTCGAGCTGTGCACGACGACGCGCCAGGTCCGGCAGGACACGCTCGCGCTCGTGTCGGCGTGGCTCAAGGACGTGGGCATCGAGACCATCGTCAACCCGGTCGACGCGACCTCGATCTTCGCCGACTACAACGAATCCAAGATCGACACCCCATGCGTGCTGTCGCACGGCAACTTCGACATCGCGCTCCACGCGTTCACGTCGTCCATCGACCCGCTGGGCAACTACTTCAGCTACCACAGCAGCCAGTTCAACCCCAAGGGCGTGAACAACGCGAGCGTGTCCGACCCCGACATCGACAAGCAGCTGGACCGGGTCCGGAACAGCGTCGACTTCGCGGAGATCAAGGACGCGATGGCCGAGTTCCAGAAGCTGTACGTCGAGAAGACCGTCGAGATCCCGCTGTACTACCGCAAGCAGGTCGACCTGCACGCGCCGCGGCTCGGGAACTTCTTCGGGAACCCCACCCAGGCCGGACCCAACTGGAACGCGGCCGACTGGTTCGTCACGCCATGACCCATCACTGACGCACCCGGCGGGGGATCCGCGCCGGGCCGGCGCGGGCCGGGCTCGGGTCCCCCGCCAGGCGTGCGATCGTCCGCCGTCCATGCGGTGGCCGGACGCTCCTCGTCCGGCGGCCGCTTCTCCCAGGCGGCGGACGGCAAGCTCGAACGGGACCCGGGCCTCGATGGTCCGGGTCCCGTTCACGTTCGCCGTGGAGTAGCATGGCCGGGCTCCGGTCCCCTCGCGGGACCGCTGCGTCGAGATGTCGTACGAGGAACCCTCCCCCCGTGGAGAACGGACCTAGTCAGGCCGGCCGCGCGGCCGGCACCCAGCAGGTCCTCCCCGTCCGCTGACGACGCGCCGGCCACGTGCCGCGCTCGCCACCCGGGCGGCCGGACCCGCCCCCAGGTGGCCAGATGCTCTTCCTCTCGCAGTGCCTCGGCCTGCCCGTGCGCGATCCCGCGGGCGAGCCGATCGGGACCATCTCGGACCTGATCGTCGCGATCGGCGGCAAGTACCCGCCCGTGACCGGCCTCGTCCTGTCCACAGGCCGGCGGCGGGTGTTCATGCCGTGGCGCGACGTCGAGTCGTTCGACGCGGCCGGGGCGCGACTGCGCGTGCGCACGATCGACATCGGCCGGTTCAACCGGCGGCAGAGCGAGATCCTGCTCCGCGCCGACCTGCTCGACCGCCAGATCGTGGACCTCGAGGGGCGCAAGGTCATCCGGGTCAACGACGTCAGCCTCGACGAGGTGGACGGGCGGCTGCGGCTGGTCGCGGTCGACGTCGGCGCCGCGGGGCTCCTGCGCCGGATCGGGATCGAGGCGCCGGCCCGCTCCGTCGCCCGGCGGCTGCGGTCGTCGGTCCCCGAGCGCTACATCGACTGGGAGGACGTGGACCCGCTCGACTCGACGATCGCGAGCGTGCGGCTGCGGATCCCGCACCAGAAGCTGCACGAGCTCCATCCCGCGGACCTCGCATCGATCATGGCCGATCTCGCGCCGCGCGACCGGACGGGGATCCTCGACACGCTGCCCGACGAGGCCCTGGCGGACGTGATCGAGGAGATGGAGCCCGAGGACCAGGTCGACCTCCTCGAGCACCTGACCCCCGAGCGCGCCGCGGACATCCTCGAGGAGATGAGCCCGGACGACGCCGCGGACCTGATCGCCGACCTCGACCAGGAGACCCGCGACTCGGTCCTCGCCGCGATGGAGGCCGACGAGGCCGAGGAGGTCCAGGAGCTGCTGAGCTACCCGGAGGACACGGCCGGCGGGCTGATGACCACCGAGTACATCGCGCTCGAGGCGAGCCTCAGCGCGGCCCAGGCGATCGACCGGCTCCGCGAGCTCGAGCCCGATGCCGAGACGGTCTACTACCTGTACGTGACCGACGACGACGGGCGGCTCGTCGGCGTCCTGTCGCTCCGCGACCTGATCGTCGCGCGGCCCGAGACGGCGATCGGCGAGGTCATGCGCCGCGAGCCCGTGGCGGTCCTCGTGACGGCCGACGAGGACGAGGTCGCCGAGGTCGTCGCGCACTACAACCTGCTCGCCGTGCCGGTCGTCGACGACGAGGGACGGCTGCTGGGCATCGTGACGGTCGACGACGCGATCGACACGGTCATCCCGGCCGGCTGGAAGCGGCGGCTGCCGCGCGTGTTCGCGAGGTAGGGCGATGGTCGGACTGCCGCGTCCCCGCCTGCCGCGCACCGAGCCGGCCAGCGTCGACGGTGCGGGATCCGCCACGACTCCGCGGCGCCGGCCGCGGGTCGGTCCCCTGCGGCCGCTGCCCCGGCCGCCGGTCTGGCGCGTCCGGCTCGCGGCGGCGCTCGCGGTGCTCGGCCCGGGGCTGGTCAGCGGCTTCGCCGACAACGACGCCGGCGGCATCACCACCTACTCCCTCGCGGGCGCGAATTTCGGCTACACGCTGCTGTGGGTCGTGCTCGTCAGCCAGGTCGTCCTGTACTTCACCCAGGAGACGGGGGCGCGGCTGGGGCTGGCCACGGGCAAGGGCCTGATGGGCCTGATCCGGGAGCGCTGGGGCGTCCGCTGGACGGTGTTCGCGGCCTTGCTGCTGCTCGCGGCGAACCTCGGCTCGATCGTCGCGGAGTTCGCGGGCATCGGGTCCGCGCTCGGCATCTTCGGGGTGCCGCCCCAGATCAGCGCGGCGATCGCGGCGATCGTGGTCGTCGCGTTCATCGCCCTCGGGTCGTATCGGCGCGTCCAGCTCCTGTTCGTGATCATCGGCGCCCTCGTGTCGGGCGCGTACGTCTTCTCGGCGGTGGCCTCGCAGCCCGACTGGGGGCAGGCGCTCCAGGCGCTCGTCCGGCCGCAGCTCTCCTCGTCGCCGGCGTACTGGCTGGCGGTCGTCGGCGTCGTGGGTACGACCATCACGCCCTGGGGGCAGGGCTTCATCCAGTCGTACGTCGTGGACAAGGGGCTGCGGGCGGAGGATCTGCGGTCGAGCCGCGTCGACGTGTTCTTCGGGGCGCTGGTCACGAACGTGATCGCCGCGTTCATCGTCATCGCGTGCGCGGCGACGCTGTTCGAGAACGGCATCAAGATCACGTCCGCCGGCGATGCGGCGCAGGCCCTCGAGCCGATCGCGGGCGCCGCCGCCGCGACGATCTTCGCGCTCGGGCTGCTCGGGGCGTCGTTCCTGGGGCTGGGCGTCGTGCCGCTGGCGAGCGCCTACTCGACGTGCGAGGCGTTCGGCTGGGAGACCGGCGTCGACTGGAACTGGCGCGACGCGCCGGCCTTCTACGGGCTCCTGGCGTTCTTCATCGGGTTCGCGGCGCTGTTCGTGATGATCCCGGGGCTGCCCCTGATCACGGTGATGTTCAGCGCGCAGGTCCTCAACGCGCTCCTGCTGCCGTTCATCCTCGTGTTCGTGATGCGGCTCGCGTCGGACCGGGAGCTGATGGGGTCGCTCGTCTCGGGACGGTTCCTGAAGGCGATCGGGTGGGGGTCGACGGCGCTGCTGATCGGGCTGTCGGCGATCCTGCTCCTGACGAGCTTCACCGGGTAGGGCTGGGCGGCTGGGCTGCGCGGCGCCGTGACCGCGCAGGGCCGGGACGGCCCGCGTCCCCGGGCGGGGCTCCGCGCCCACCCGGCGGGCCTCCGGGCGACGGCGCGGGTCCCCCGGTGGCTCGGCGGCCGCCCGGCGGGCGGCCGGGGCCGCGACGGTGAGTCGCTGATCGGCCGCGTTGCTGCCGCAACGGCAGTCCGTGCTGGTGTCGCCGCGACTCACCGTCGCAGATCCACGGGCGAGAGACCGCCGTGCCGGTCGTTGCGCGGCGGTTCAGCGACGCAGAGTCACGCGGCGCCGCTCCCGGGCGGGTGGTCGCGCCGCGACCGCGAGCCGCCGAAGGATCGTGCCGATGCGGCGGAGCACTGTGGCGGCGATCCGCCACGGGACCGAGGGGGACCTCCCGCGTGTTGCGGTTCGGGCCCCGCTCCCGCCATCCTTCCGGGATGCGCCTCGGCCGGGTCGCGCGACGAGCCCTGATCGGAGGGCTCCTCGCGGTGTTCGCGGTGTTCGCCGTCTTCGCCGCGAGCGGCCTTCGCGAGCTGTCGCTCCAGTCGGAGGCAAACGCGCGCGTCGCGTCCGACCCGGCCGTGCGCGTGACGCCCGTGTACGACCCGCCGATGCTCGCCGGCCAGGTGATCTGGGGTCCGTGCTCGGGCGGGTTCTACGCGCGCAAGGACGCAAGACGTGTGCGGCGAGCGACCTCAACTAGGCGGCTCGTCCATCGCGTCGGCAAGGTCGTCGAGAAGGGCGACCACACCGAGGACGTCATGCGGTTCCCGTGCATGATCGCGGCGGACATCCACGGCGGCCGGCTCGGGTTCACGCCCCTCGCGGAGGGCCTCGAGCAGCTGGGCCTCGAACTGTGCACGACCCCGAACTGCGGCCTCATGCCGCCGCACTGACGCGAGTGCCGCACGGCCGCGACACGGACCATCGGCTCGACCGACGGCACCGTCGTCGTCGGTCCACCGGGTCGCGGCACGCTCGCGGCGCCGTCGCCGTCGCCGTCGCCGTCGCGGCGGGCGCCTCGCGCCGCGACCGTGAGTCGCTGATCCGCCGCCCTGTCGCCCGCGACCGTGAGTCGCTGATCCGCCGCCCTGTGGCGCGCGACCGTGAGTCGCCGATCCGCCGCCCTGTCGCGCGCGACCGTGAGTCGCCGATCCGCGGTGTGCCCGCGACCGTGAGTCGCTGATCC
>JAICUI010000063.1 GCA_025935925.1 Chloroflexota bacterium | reverse complement strand
TTCTTCAAGTTCTTCATGAAGACGATCTTTCCGCGCCAGGTTCGCGAGTACGAGGAGAAGTTCGGCATCCGCTTCGTCGGCTGGTACAACGTCGCGCACGGCTGGGACTTCGACAACGTCATCCTGCTCGACCTGCCCGACTACTCGACGCTCGACAAGCTCGAGGCCGACGAGGCCACGCGCGCGCTGGGCCACCGGGCAGGGGAGTGGATCTTCGAGCGTCATCACTCGATGTTCCTCCGGGAACGGCTCGGCGCGGACCTCGAGTACCACGGCTGAACCATGGCCGAACCACCCGTGAAGGAGGCGATCGCATGGACGTGAGCCGCAACTCGATGCTCGGCGAGCTGGCCAGCGACGCCGCCGATGAGCGCACCGACTTCATCGTCCAGGCGACCGAGCAGCTGTCCAAGTTCCTCGACCGCAACCGGGACCGGATCAAGGACCTCGGCGGGCTGACGCTGATCGACGACGATCCCGACTACCTGTCGATCGCACCGGACAGCACGTTCCGCGTGCGCAGCCGCTACGAGGACCCGGTCACGCGCGAGTGGGTGTCCGAGACCGAGGTCGTCGAGAGCGCCGCCGAGCTGGTCGAGCTCTACAACCCTGCCGAGATCTTCGCGTCGTTCGCCGAGGCGGCCCGCGAGGCCGCCGGCATGGCCCCGCAGCCGACCGCCGCCGACGACCTGATGGATACTGCTGGCATCGCGCCCGAGGAGACCTTCTCGCTGAATGACGACGCCGCGTATGCCGGCGCCGCCGACGACTGGGCAGCCGGCCAGTCGCTCGCGACCGATGCGGACGACGACGAGTCCGCGGCCGCGGCGATGTACAACCTTGCGCTCGACTTCCAGGAGCGCAGCCAGTCGAGCGAGGCTCGCCTCATCGACCAGTTCGAGGAGGCCGTCGCGCGGCTGTCCGGGCGCCTGGGCGACCTGATCATCGTCGACGACGAGGACGAGCGGCTCGTGCTCGGCGCGACCGGCCGGTTCCGCGCCGAGGTCCTGCCCGAGGACTCCGCGGGCGAGTGGCGCGAGCTGACCGAGCCCCACGACATCGTCGAGTTCTACGACCCGACCGACGTGTTCGGCGACCTCGCGGACGCGCTCGCCGAGGCGTTCCCGGCGGTGGCGCCGGACCTCGAGGAAGGCGACGGCGAGGGCGAGGTCGCCGCGACCGACGCGGGCGAGGTCTCGGACGACGGGCAGCGGCCCTAGTCGCTGACGCGGCTCGCGTTCGCGCGCGCCCCGACGGGACCGGCGGCAGCTCGCGCATGCGCCTCGCCGGTGCCGAGCTCGTCGAGCGCCGCGAGGTGCTGCCCGGCACGTTCCTGACCGCGTGGCATGCGCCGCCGGTCGTCACGGGCGCTCGCGCCGGGCAGTACGTCCACGTTCGCGCCGTCGACCCGGGCGGGCTGCCGCGCCGGATCCCGTTCCCGATCGCCACGGCCGATGCGGCAACCGGCGTCCTGACGCTCCTCACGAGCGGCACCGGGTGGGCCGGGACGGTGCGGGTCGGCGACCGTGCCGACATCGCGGGCCCGCTCGGCCGGCCGTTCGAGGTCGATCCCCGGTCCCGGCACCTGCTGCTCGTCGCCGAGGGCGGCGCCATCGTCGCGGTCCGGTTCCTCGTCGACGAGGCGGTCCGGGACGCGCGCTCCGTCGTGCTGCTGTTCGGTGCGGCGACCGCGTCCTCCGTGTACCCCACGAGCCTCCTGCCCGACGAGGTCGAGTACGTCGTCGCGACGGCCGACGGGTCGCTTGGGCACCGTGGCTCGGTGGCGGACCTCGTGCGCGAGTACGAGGCCTGGGCGGACCAGGCGTTCGCCGCGGGGCCCCCGTCGCTCCTCGCGACGCTCGCGACGCAGGCCGCGGGCCGGCGCCAGCGGCTCGGCGTCGCGACGCTGGGGCGCAAGCGGGGAGGCGGACGACCGCCGGCGGCCGGGTCGACCGAGGCACGCCGCAAGGCGTTCCTCCAGGTCGCCGTCGGCCAGTCGATCGGGTGCGCGGCCGCTACCTGCCTCGGGTGCGCCGTCGAGGGCGCGGACGGCGTCGCGCTGCGCGCCTGCCGGGAGGGGCCGGTGTTCGCGGCCGACGAGCTGGCGTGGCCCGAGCCGTGACGGCCCTGGTCCGGGGCCGAGCTCGATGAAGCCGAGGCGCAAGGCGGTGCCCGGCATGCGGTCGCGGCGCACGCCGACGGTCCGGCGCATCCGTCCCGCGATCACGCCGGTGCCGCCGACATCGCGCCCCGCCACGCGACCGGCGGGTGCGGCCGCTCCGCCGGCAAGCGGGCAGGCCGGCCCGCGTGGCCCCGAGCCGGCGCTGGACGTCCTCGGCGGGCGCCCCGTCCGGCTCGCGGTCGACCTCGGCCGGGGACTCGTGCTCACGAACCCGGTGATCGCCGCGTCGGGCGGCTGCGGGTTCGGGGTCGAGGTTGCCGAGCTGGTCGACCTGCCGCGGCTCGGCGCCATCGTGACCCGCGGCGTCGCCGTCAAGCCGGCCGGCGGCCAGCCTGCGCCGCGGACGGCGGACGTCCCGGCGGGGCTCCTGATCGGGGTCGGGCCCCAGCACCCGGGCCTCCAGCAGGTGGTGGACCGGTACGCCGGGACCTGGGCGCGGTGGCCGGTACCGGTCATCGTCAACCTCGGCGGGGCATCGGCCGGCGATCTCGCCGAAGGGGCGCGGATGCTCGACGACGTCGCGGGCGTGGCCGCGGTCGAGGTCAACCTGTCGTCCGGCGGCGGCGCGCGGGTGTTCGGGCTCGACGCGGCGTCCACGTCCTCGGCGATCGCGGCGGTGCGTCGCGCGACCGATCTCCCGGTCATCGCCAAGCTCACGGCCGCCGCCGGCGATCTGCGGGCGGTCGCCAAGGCGGCCGAGGAGGCCGGCGCGGACGCGATCTCGGCGATCAACACGCTGCCCGGCCTCGCCGTCTCGGCGGATCGGGGCGGAGCGGCGCTCGGCTCGACGTACGGCGGCATCTGCGGGCCGGCGCTGAAGCCCGTCGCCCTGCGCGTGGTCTACGAAGTCGTCCAGGCGGTCGACATCCCCGTCATCGGGATCGGCGGCGTGGCGACCGTCGACGACGTCCTGGACTTCCTCGCGCTGGGCGCCGTGGCGGTCGGCGTCGGCGTGGCGGCGCTGGCGGATCCGATGCTTCCCGTGCGGCTCGCCGACGCGCTCGCGGACGCGTGCCGCGAGCGCGGGCTCGAGGACGTCGCGGCCCTCGTCGGCACGGCGCTGCCGGCGCGCCCGGGACCGGCGTCGACCCGCGGTGCCGAGTATGCCCGCTGATGCCGTCCTGGCTGCTCCTGTGGCTCGTCGCGATCAACGTCGTCACGTTCGCGGTCTACGCGTGGGACAAGGCGGCATCGAAGCGCCCCGGCGCCCGACGCACTCGGGAGCGGACGCTGTGGCTGCTGTGCTTCGCGGGCGGCGTGGCGGGCGCGTGGATCGCGTTCATCGCGCTCCGCCACAAGACGCGCCACGGCTCGTTCTGGATGGCGCAGGCCGCGGCGACGGTGCTGTGGGCGGGCCTCGTCGTCGCGGTGCTGCGAGGCTGACCCGCCAGGGACGTCAACATTTGGCGTGATCCGCGGACCCGCCGCGGGACTCCTGTCTTGCGGGAGGGACATGGAGGCGATCGTCGACCTGGGCACGCTCGACCGGGCCCGCGACGGCGATTCGCCGGCCTTCGATGCCCTCATGGAGGCACGGGTCGGACGGATGCTGCGGACGGCGATGGCCATCACCGGGGATGACGCGGAGGCCCGGGACGCATGGCCAGCTGTTCGCGATCGACGCACAGCTCCAGACCGTGGCCTGGGACTGCCCGCTCGACGCGAGCCCGTGCACGCGCTTCTATGTCGACGGGTTGCCCGGCGTCGCGGTCACGTGGAACCGTGGGCCGCTGGCGTCCTCCGACGGCTCCGCGGGCGTCCCGGGCATCGCGTCGCCCGCACGGCTGATCGTGACGCCCCGCCATGGCCGGCTGCAACCGAGCGTCGGCTATCTCGAGCTCGTCGGCGTCCTCGACGGCGACCTCGGCCGGCCGGTCTCCATCGGCGACCTCGCAGACACGGTCATCGCGCCGGATCCGATGCGGCTCCAGCCAGTGAACGCGCGGCTCGTCGTGGACGGCCCGATGTTCTGCGCGTTGCAGCGCCCCGGCCAGTCGACGCCGTGTCCCCCGGCGCGGTCCGCCGTCACCACGGATGCGCCTGACGGGAACGGCGGCCTCGGCACGGCACCGGTGATCGGGACGACCACCGAGAAGGGGGCGCCGGGGATCGGGCCGTTGCCGATGCGCGAGCCCGGACCCTTCCTCGTCCGGCGCATCCAGACGGGCCCGTGTCGATCCGACGCCGCGGCCGCCTGTGCGACGACGAACGGGTGCTCCGCCGACGGCACGCCGGGCAGCTCGTGCGCGGCCGATCCGAGCCTCGGGTGGGTGGTCGCCGCGCGCTACGCCGCGAACGCGGTGCCGGTGGTGACCTTCCCGTAGCGCCACGGGACGGAGAACCGCCTCGGGCCTATGCTCCGGCCGTGACGAGCGGCCCGGGACGAGCGCGCGACGAGGAGCCTTCGGGCCCGTCGCTCGACGTCGCGCCGACGCGCCTCCGTGGATCGGGAGATGGGCGAGGCCGTGCCGCGCTGGCGGTCGGCGTCATCGCGGTGGCCCTCGTCGCGGGCGTCGCCCTTGGCCAGCTCAGGACCCCGACGCCGCCGCCGGTCGCCCGGATCGCGCCGGCGACCCCACCCGTCGTCTCCGTTTCGGACCCGGCCACCCCATCGGACGCCGCTTCTGCTGACCCGGCGACGCTCGCCGACGCGACGCCGCCCCGGCTCCGCGCCGTCGACCTCGCGACGCAGATCCGAGACGGGACCCTCGACGGCAGGCTCGTGTTCGTTGATGGCGAGCTCGCGGTCACCCCGGTCGGCTGCACGAGCCTCGCGACCGTCCGCCGGGCGTGCGCCGAGCTCGCCATCCCGGGCGTCGGCGTCGCCGTCGAGCCGGCCGAGCCGTCGGTGGCGCTGGCGCCGGCGCCGCTCGGCACCTGGCTCGTGACGGTCGTCCGTGCCGGGACGCTCGTCTATCTCGGATCCCTCGTTCCGGACCGGGACGTCCCGACGAGCGTGCCCGCGCTCGACCGCCAGCTCGCGACCGCCCCGGACGACCGCCCGCAGGGCTCGCTGTTCCAGGCGAACGGCACGCTCGTGACGAACATCCCGTCGCCGTGCAACAACCTGTGCCCGCCGCCACCGCCGTATCTCGCCGACGGGCGCAACTGGGCCAATCCCGCGCTGCCCGAGACCGGTACCGTCGTCGACGTGGCGAGGAACGCGGCAGAGATCCCGGCCGACACCGAGCGATTCGACGGCACCTTCCTGCTCGCGCGTGGCGCGGACGACGGCCGGTGGCAGGTCGTCGCGCGGTACGTGCCATCGCGGGCCGTCCGGGTCCAGGTCCCGTGACGGCGTCACGCGCCCTCGCGGCCGTTCTCCTCGTGGCGCTCGTCGCCGGGTGCGGGGCCACGTCCGGGACGCCCTCGCCGTCGCCGCCCGCCGAGTCGCCGTCCCCCGCCGACTCCCAGGCCGCGGCCGGCCGCTGTCCCGACCTGCAGTTCGACGCGTCGGCGAGCCTCGACCCGACGTTCGACGGCGACAGCCTGCCCGGCGACCGCGCCACCGAGATCGGGTCGACCTTCGTCGACGCCCTGACGGGCCTGTACGTCGGCGATCCGGATGCCGACCCGTGTGCGGTGTTCACCGGTCCGGGGCTCGAGAGCGCGATCGCCCTCGATCCCCGGCTGGGACCGGCCCTGGCGGGTACCTCGCGGCTCGATACGGACCTGGTGTTCAGGATCGCGAGCGACCACGAGGCGAACCTCGGGGACCGGCCGCCCACCGTGCCCATCGACGTCGTCTTCGACGTCCCCGCGGGTGCGACGACGACCGACGTCGCCAGCGGCGCCACGGACACCAGCGAGCGCGTCGAGCGCGTCGCCTTCCGGGTCACGTTCGCGTTCGACGGGACGCGTTGGCTCGCCGATGCCGTGACCCGCGTCCCGCAGCAGGACGCCGCTTCGTGGGCGCTTCCCACGCCCGTCGCGCAGCTCAAGGCGTGCAAGGGGTTCCGCGACGACCCCGATGGCGCCCGGTTCGACGACGCCGCCGGGACGACCACGGGCCGCGATCCGCAGCGCCGCTGGTGTGCCGACGGCGGGAAGGGCGACGCGCTGCCGTCGGATCTCGTCACGCTCTGGACGCGGTTCCCGTGCGACCGCGGTCACGTCGCGGTGCTCACGATCGGCTGGCCGCTCGGCACGCCCGATGACCCCCTCGACCGTCACCAGTACGTCCGCGATCCCACGGGCGAGGCGCTCGACCGCGGCTGGCTCCACGAGGCCTGGCAGCGCGGCGTCAAGCTGCCCGACGGCGCCGAGGACACGGGCTGGACCAACGGGAACATGGACCTGTTCGTCGATCCCGGCGACGTCGAGTCGGCGGTGTACGTCCGCACCGGCGGCCGCTACGAGCGATGGCCGCGCGGCGATGACCCGAGCGTGACGGACTGCAACTGATCCGGCCGACCGGGGATCCGGGGGTCGCGGCTAGAATCGCCACGTGATGACCACCCTCCGGAAGCCGCTCGAGGAATCAGCCCGCCGCGCGATCGCCGCGCGCACCGAGGCGCTGTTCCGCGCGAGCGGCGCGCTGCGCGACGGCCATTTCGTCCTCAAGAGCGGCCGCCACTCGGACGCGTACCTCGAGAAGTTCCAGGTCCTCCAGGACCCCGCGGCGACGAGCGAGCTGTGCGGGTTCTTCGCGGCCGCGGCGCGCCTCGACGATGGGTCGGCCGCCGTCGACCTCGTCGCCGGCCCCACGACCGGCGGCGTGATCCTGGCGTTCGAGACGGGCCGCCAGCTCGGCACCCGGGCGATCTTCGCCGAGGAGATCGCGTCGCCCGAGGGCGGCACGCGGCGCGAGTTCCGCCGCGGCTTCGAGATCCGCCGCGGCGAGCGCGTGCTCCTCGTCGACGACATCCTGACGACGGGCGGCTCGCTGCTCGCGATGATCCCGGCCGTCGAGGCGCTGGGCGGCGAGATCAGCGAGTGCTGGGTGCTCGTGGACCGGTCCGGCGGCCTCGGGACGCTGACGTCGCCGTCGACGGGCCGCGTCTATCCGCTGCGGGCCCTGTGGCAGCTCGAGCTGCCGACGTACGAGCCCGGTTCCGCGACCTGTCCCCGGTGCGCCGCCGGCGAGCGCGCCGTCAAGCCCGGCAGCAGCGGCACGGGGATGGCCGGCGCACCGGCGTGAGGCTCGGCGCCACGGTCCTCGCCGCGGTCGTCGCGGCGCTCGTGCTCGGGGGATGCGGCGACGTGGGATCGGTGACGCCCGCGCCGTCGGGGAGCCTCGCACCGCTGGTGTCGCCCGTGACCGGCGTCCTGACCCATATCGAGGCCGAGGCGCTGTCGAAGGTCACCGCATTCACGCTGCGAACCGCCGACGGCCGCGAGACGCGGTTCGTCATCGGGATCCTCGAGAACGGGGCCCAGTTCCCGCCGGGCCACCTCGCGGAGCACATGGCCAACGCCAGCCCGGTGAAGGTCTGGTTCCGCGACGACGGCGCGGGGAACCTCGTCGCCTACCGCCTCGAGGACGGCTGACGGACGCCTAGGTCCCGGCGATCTCCGCGATCGCGTCCTTCAGCTCCTGGTCGGACGGCATCCCGTTGAACGAGCGCCGGACGATGCCCTTGCCGTCGACGGTGAACACCCACGGCTCCGACGTCAGGCCCCACTGGTTGACCGCCTCGACCGGCTGGAGCTGGTTGTTCGCGTCGAGGATCGGCTGGAGCTTCCCGTCGACCGACTTCAGCTGGTACGGCTCGACGTTGATGAACGCGACGTCGCTCGGCGCGCCCTGCGAGCCGGCCTTGACCCGGTCCAGCGCGGGACCGCAGGTGCGGCTCTGGCAGAACGCCGGCGTCGCGAACACGAGCACGAACGGCTTGTGCTGCGCGAGCGCGTCCTTCACCGACAGCTGGTAGAACTTCGGGTCCGGGTTGGGGTCGGTCGAGATCAGCTTGACGTTGCCGCCGACGCTCGTCGCGGTCGGGTTGTCCGACGCGGGTGCGGGCTCGCCGACGTTGATCAGCGGCAGGTCGTCGTGGACCTGGAAGCCCACCGCGATCGACTCGGACGGCTTCCCGGGCGCGCTCGTGTCGAACACGGCCTTCCAGTCGCCGGCGGCCGGGAACTGGGTGTTCAGGTAGTACTGGCCGACGGTGCCCTCGATCGTCCACATGAACGTGGCATCGGCCGGCGTGCCGGGCTTCGTGTCGCCGGGGCCGATGAAGGCGACCTGCGTCTTGCGGTCCGGCGCGGCGGCCGGCGCGTTGGTCGCCGAGTCGATGAACGAGAACACGAACCGGAACGGCCCCTTCACCTGGTCGCCGATGATGACGGGGATGACCGACGGCTGGGCCGCGGTCGACGGCGCGGGCGTCGGGGTGGCGGCGGAGCCGCAGGCGGCGGCAACGAGCGCGACGGCCACGATGGCGAGGGACAGGGTTCGCACGCGGAATCGGAGCATGCGGGGAGCGTAGCCCGAGTCGCCAAGGGGTGCGGAGGACGGTCCGGATCGCGCGATCGGCGTCGTGCGTAGAATGGGCGCGCGGCGCCCGCACCGGCCCGTTCCGTGCCCGATCCCCGAGGTCCCACTCCGTCGCCGTGACGCGTTTCCAGAAGACCGCCCTCGCCACGGTCATCGCCACGATCCTGCTGGTCACGATCGGCGTGATCGTGCGGGTGACGGATTCGGGCATGGGCTGCCCCGACTGGCCGCTGTGCCACGGGCAGGTGATCCCGCCCCTGGGCGACGTCAACGCCTGGCTCGAGTGGGTCCACCGGACCGTCGCGGCCGTCATCGGCTTCCTGATCATCGGCGTCGCGTTCCTCGCGTGGAAGGATCACCGCGACCGCCGGTCGATCCTGTGGCCGTCGATCGCCGCCGTGTTCCTCGTCGGGTTCCAGGCGTGGCTCGGCCGCGAGACCGTCCGGCTGAACAACTCCGGCGAGTCGGTGACGGCGCACATGGCCGCGGCGATGAGCCTGCTGGGACTCCTCGTGTACGTGACGGTGCGGGCGTTCTACCCGGCCCGGCTGCCGTCCCGCGGTGCGTCGCAGCGATTCACGCTGCTCGCCGTGCTGACCGCCGCATCGACGTTCGCGCTGCTCCTGTTCGGGTCGCACGTGACGGCGGAGAACGCGGGTCTCGTGTTCCCCGACTGGCCGCTGATGAACGGGACGCTCGTCCCGATCTCGTCCGGGACGGACGCGCTCGCGCGCCCGCTGTACGAGGCGCACGCCCTGCACCGGTACGTGGCGGCGATCGTGCTCGTGTTCGTGTGGGTCACGGGGTACGCCGCGTGGCGGACCCAGCGGTCTCGCCCCACCGTGCTCCGTCTGGCGCTCACGCTGTCGATCCTGTACCCGATCCAGGTCGTGATCGGCGGGCTGCAGGTGCTGACGCAGCTCGCCGACTGGACGCAGACGCTCCACCTGGCGCTCGGCGCGGTGATCTGGGCGAATGCCGCGGCCCTAGCGGTCACCGCCTACTACGAGGCGCGCGTGGCCGTGACCGCCGCGGTGCCGGCCGCCGGTGGCGGCAGCGGGCATCGCGATCCCGACCTTGCCGATCCCGGGACCGCGCCCGGCCGTGGCGACACCGTGCGGGCGTACGTGGCGCTCACCAAGCCGCGGATCATCGAGCTCCTGCTCGTGACGACCGTCCCGGCGATGGTCCTGGCGACGCGCGACGTGCCCGGGATCTCGCTGCCGGAGTGGATCCGGCTCACCGCGTGGACGCTGGTCTGCGGCTCGCTCGCCGCGGGATCCGCGAACGCGATCAACCAGTACCTCGACCGCGACATCGACCAGCTGATGACGCGAACGCGCCGCCGGCCGCTCCCGGCGCACTCGGTGAGCCCGGAGAACGCGCTGCTGTTCGGGCTGGCGCTGGGCGCGATCTCGGTCGTGCTCATGGCTTGGGCCGTGAACCTGCTGTCGTCGTTCCTGACGCTGCTCGCGATCGCGTTCTACGTCGTGGTGTACACGCTGCTCCTCAAGCGGACGACGCCCCAGAACATCGTCATCGGCGGGGCGGCGGGCGCGCTGCCGCCGGTCATCGGCTGGGCGGCGGTCACGGGCCGCGTCGAGATCACGGCGCTGCTCCTGTTCGCGCTCGTCTTCTACTGGACGCCGCCGCACTTCTGGGCGCTCGCGCTCCGGATCCGCAAGGACTACGAGGCGGCTCGCGTCCCGATGCTCCCCGTGGTCCGCGGCGTCCCCGAGACGGCTCGCCAGATCGCGCTGTACACGGTGCTGCTCGTGGCGATCAGCCTCGTGTTCTACGCGGTCGCGGGGATGGGTCCGGTATACCTGCTCGCCGCCGTGGTGCTCGGCGCGATCTTCCTGTGGCGGGCGTTCACGCTGTGGCGCGAGGCGGCCTCGCCCGAGGGGTCGCTGGCGCAGGCGATCCGCCTGTACAGGTACTCGATCAGCTACCTGACGCTGCTGTTCGCGGCGGTGGCGGTCGACGCGCTGGTGATCGGGCGCCTCGTCTGACCCTCGGACCTGGCGCGGCGGCCCGTCGACTCGCCGATTGATCGCTCCGGTCGATCGTTCCGCGCGGAAACCCGGGCGAGACCCGCGAGCGATCGCTCCGAGGCATCGTCCTTCGGCCCAAGCCCCGCCGGTGACGCGTTGCCGCCGAAACCGATCGCCCCCAGCGATCGAACGGCACCGAGGCGCGCGCGTTGTCGTCGTTCCACGCTGTTCGATGCAAGGACGATGCCGCTGAGCGATCAATCGCATCGCCACGACGCGCGAACCCCGGGTCAGCCCCGACTGGCCCGGGAGATCTCCGCCAGGAGCGCGTCCGGGGTCACCGGGCCACCGACCAGCGCTTCCACCACGTGGCGCGACGGCCGCTCGAGCCCGTGGCGGTAGACGGCGTCGCGGACCCAGGCGTACCACCCGGGGTCGCCGTCGATCCAGGAGCCGCGTCGTCGACGGATGGCCGCCCGCATCGCCGTCGCGAGGACCGAGCCTGCCGCGTAGTTCGCCATGTAGCCCGCCTCCTGGACGAGCTGGCCGCGGATCGCCCACCACGACCATTCGGGGTGCGGCGCGATCCCCAGCCACGTCGACGTGATGTCGGTCCAGACCTCGTTGGGACGCTGCGTCGGATCGAGGAGCATCCGCACCTCGAACAGCGCCCACGCGGCGTCGAGCACGACGCCCGCGTACCAGCAGCGGATCGAGACAGACGCTGCGATCGGCGCCACGTCGGGCAGCCAGCGGCGCTGCCACCGGGGCTCGGCGAGGTCGTAGGCGGGGACGTCGGCGAGCGCCTCCGTGAGGGCGTCGCTGTCGGGCCAGTCCGTGTACGCCGGCCGGGTGCGGATCCCGGCGATGTGGATCGCGTGCCCGGTCTCGTGGACGAGCTCGGCGAGCTCGCCGAACCCTCCGTCCGTCAGCGACTCGAGGATCAGCGGCGCGCCCGGCGACCACGATCCATCCGACCGCTGTCGCGGCCGTCCGCCGAACGTCGTGAACGCGACCGGCACCGGGGGCCGTCCCGGGCGCGCCGTGAGATCGAGCCGGACGTCGAGCTCGCCAAGGTCGGCGCCCAGCGACGCGAAGTACGCCCGGTTGACCGCCACCGCCCGATCGAGGCCGATCACGCCGATCGCGCGCTGCGCGTCCCCGGCCCGCCACCACCAGTCCCACGGCTCCATCGGCGGCTCGCCGCGGTCACGCGCTGGATCCACGACCGCGGCCTTCCACGCGTCGAGCGCGGCGATGGACCACTCGGCGATCTCGCGCCGCCGCAGCCCGAGCCCCGGGTCGGCGTCGCCGTCGTGCTTCGCGCGCCACATGGGAGCGACACCCGCGACGTAGGCGCGATACGGCGATCCGTCCGCGTCGTCGCCGTTCACCGCCCGCCACAGCGGCCCGAGGGCGAGGAACAGGTCACGGCGGCGAGCGCCCTCCGGCTCGGCACCCAGCCGCTCGAGGACCTGGGCGCGCGTGAGGGCCGTTCCGTCGCCGGCGTCGATCGCGCCCGCGGCCGCCGTGTAGCACGCCTCGAGGCGCCGCTGGAGCGGCTCGCCGCCCGCCGCGATGACCTCGCGCCACGCGTCGGCGTTCGCGCAGTCGCCCGTCGCCAGGGTCGCGCCGACGGGCGGCGAGAACGCCTCGGACGCCACGATCCCCGCCTCGATCGCGTCGAGCGCGCGGCGCCGCTCGGGGTCGAGGGCCTCGCGCATCGCCGCCGGCATGCCGCCCATGATCGCCGTCAGCGCCACGACATCATCCTCGGCCACCCGCCGCAGTGCCGCCACGGCCTCGGGATCCGACGGCTCCCCGGTCGCCACGGCCACGTCGTAGCGGTCGCGTGCCTCGCGGGCGTCGAGATAGCGGGCCTCGATCTCGGCCAGGAGCTCGTCGGGCGTCACCGCGCGATCGTCCCACACACGCCCCCGCCACCCGCGCCGCTGTGTCACGATCGTCGCATGGAGCTCACCTTCCTCGGCGGTGCGCGGACCGTCACGGGATCGCGCCATCTCATCGACACCGGCCGCGCCCGGGTCCTCGTCGACTGCGGCATGTTCCAGGGCGGACCCTCGGAGGCGATCCGCAATCGCGTGCCGCTGGGCTTCGACCCGACGAAGCTCGACGCCGTCGTCCTGACCCATGCCCACCTCGACCACTGCGGCCTCCTGCCGCTGCTCGTCCGCGAGGGCTTCAAGGGCGCGATCCTGTGCACCGCCGCCACCGCCGAGCTCGCCCGGCTCGTCCTGCTGGACTCCGCGAAGCTCCAGGAGGAGTTCGCGAAGCGCACCGCGCGCCGTGACCGACGGGACCCCGCCCGCGCCGCGCAGTTCGAGGCCAAGGACGAGGCGTCGCTGCAGGCTGCCGTGCAGCTCGCCGTCGAGGGCGCGGAGTCGCCCGGCGGCTCGGACCCGGAGGAGCTGCTCCGGGAAGCGGGACCGGACATCCAGCCCGACCTCGGCGCGCCGCTGTACACCGAGGACGACGTCAACCCCACGCTGCCGATGCTTCGTCCGATCCCGTACGGGCAGGAGTACGAGGCGGCCCAGGGCGTGCACATCACGCTCCTCGACGCCGGCCACATCCTCGGCTCCGCGATGGTCCGGATGCGACTGTCGAGCCCGGCCGGCGGCCGCGACACGATCCTCCTGATGTCGGGCGACATCGGCCGCCCCGGGACGCCGATCATCCGCGACCCCACCGCCGTCACGGAGGCGGACTACGTCGTCTGCGAATCGACCTACGGCGGCCGCGAGCACGAGGCGGCGGACGTCGCGATCAACACGCTCGTCCAGACGATCACCGAGACCGCGCGGAAGAAGGGTGTCCTGCTCATCCCGTCGTTCGCGATCGGACGCACGCAGGAGCTCGTCTGGGAGCTCGGCCGGCTCGTGGACCAGGGGAAGGTCCCGGAGCTGCCGGTGTATCTCGATTCGCCGATGGCGAAGTCGGCCTCCGACATCTACCGCAACCACCCCGAGGCGTACGACGAGGAGACGGCCACGCTCCTCCGCGAGCACGAGGCGCCGCTCGACTACCCGGACCAGCACATCGTCCAGAACATCGCCGAGTCACAGGCGATCGAGCGCGCGCAGCCGCCGTACGTGATCATCGCGTCGAACGGGATGCTGACCGGCGGCCGGTCGGTGGGCCACGCGCAGCACCTCCTCGACGACCCGTCGGCGACGATCCTGTTCGTCGGCTACCAGGGCGAGGGAACGCTCGGGGCGCACCTGCTCGCGGGTGTGGAGACGGCCCGGATCAACGGCCAGGTGGTGCGCAACCGGGCGACAATCCGGTCCCTGGACGGGTTCTCGGCCCATGCCGACGAGCCGGAGCTGCTCGCGTGGCTCGGCAACTTCATCCATGGACGCAAGCGCGGAGACCCGGGCGTCCCGTCGAAGGTGTACCTCGTCCACGGCGATCCGCCCGCCCAGTCCGCGCTCCAGCCGAAGGTCGCGGCGCTCGGGCTCGACGTCGAGGTGCCGGCCTGGCACCAGACCGTCGCGTTGGGCTGAGCCCGGCGGCGCCGCGTCGATGGCCCAGTTCGACCTGCCGCTCGCCGAGCTCGAGGGGCTGCGGCCGGAACGCCGGGAGCCCGCGGACTTCGATGCGTTCTGGGCACGGACGCTGGACGAGGCCCGAGCGCACCCGCTGGACGCGCGGTTCGAGCGGGCGGATGCCCCGTTCCCGCTCGTCGACGCCTTCGACGTCACGTTCCGCGGCTTCGCGGGCCAGCCTGTCCGTGCCTGGCTGCTGCTCCCGGCCGCGGGGGCGATCCGGCGCCCCCTCGCCGCGGTCGTGAAGTACGTCGGCTATGGCGGCGGGCGAGGCCTCGTGCAGGACCACTTCCTGTGGCCGGCGGCGGGCTACGCGCACCTGGTCATGGACACGCGGGGGCAAGGAAGCGCGTGGTCGCAGGGCGACACGCCGGACGTCGAGCCGGACGGCGCGGGCGGGCCGCAGCACCCGGGGTTCGTCACCCGCGGCATCCACTCCCCCGACACGTGGTATTACCGCCGCCTGTACACCGACGCGGCGCGGGCGGTCGAGGCCGTTCGCGCGCACGAGGCGGTCGACCCCGGGCGCGTCGTCGTGTCCGGCGCCAGCCAGGGCGGCGGGATGGCGCTCGCCGTCGCGGCGCTCGTGCCGGGTCTCTCGGCGGCCCTCATCGACGTCCCGTTCCTCGCCCACATCCGTCGCGCGATCGAGGTCACCGACTCGCTCCCCTACGGCGAGCTCGTCCGGTATCTCGCGATCCACCGCGACGACGCGGAGGCCGCGCTCGCGACGGCCGAGTACGCCGACGGCCTGCACTTCGCGTTCCGGGCGGCGACGCCGTCGCTGTGGTCCGTGGGCCTGCGCGACGAGATCACGCCGCCGTCGACGGTGTTCGCCGCGTACAACCACTACGCCGGGCCGAAGGAGATCCGCGTCCTGCCGTGGTCCGGTCACGACGCCGGCGCGCTCCAGCACGTGAACGCCCAGCTGGCGTTCCTCGCCGGCCTCGGGCTGCGCGACCCGCGCTGATCGGCCTCAGGGGGGCTCGCGCACGGGCTCCCGCGCGTCGGCCGTGTCGTGTGCCGCCGCGCCGGCCTGCTCGTGCCCGGTGACCGCCTCGAGGAAATCGGGCCGGGCGATCGCGAGCACCACCGACGGCACGGTCGCGGCGACGGTCGCGGTTCGCGGCACGTCGCGCAGGAGCGCGATCTCGCCGACGCCGTAGCCACGAGCGGACTCGGCCTCGTGCAGCACGCGACCGCGCTGGCTGATGCGGAACGCCCCGGATTCCAGGACGTAGTAGCGGTCGCCCGCGTCGCCCTCCCGGATCAGCACGTCGCCCGGGTCGAGCGTGAGCCACCGCGCTGCCGAGGCGACGGCTTCGAGCTTGGGCGCCGGCAACGGCGACAGGATGCGGTCGTCCCGCAGCAGCGCGAGCTCGCGGACGGGCACGCGGACCTTGCGGTCGATCGCCGCGAGCGGCGGCCACGCGAGCCCGACCGACAGCGGGAGGACGAGGCCGACGATCGCGAGCGCCGCCGGCACGCCGGCTGCGGTCGCGACGACCGGCACGACGAGCGAGCCCAGCGCCATGGCGAGGATGCCCAGCCCCTCGAGCGTGCCCAGCACGCGCGTCAGCGTGCGCGGATTGGCGACACGCTGGAGGATCGTCCGGCCGCCGATGTCGAGCGCCGTGTCGCCGATGCCGCCGACGGCGACCACGAGCGCGGCGATCACCGGCTGCGGGATGAGCCCGAGCACCATGCACGCGCCGCCGAAGATCACCGCGCCGACGAGCAGCACGGGCGCGAGCCGCCGACGTCCGACCAGCGTGAACGCGGCGACGCCACCCAGGATCGACCCGAAGCCGAGAGCGGCGCCGAGCGCCGCCGCGCCGGAATCGCCGATGCCCAGCAGCTCGAGGGCGAGCAGCACGAACAGCACGTCGGTCGCGCCCACGACGAACGCGCGCGACGCGAGCAGCAGCACCACGACGCGCGTGTCCCGCTGGCCGCCGATCGCCCGGACCGCGTACAGCGTTCGGGTGCGGAGCCCGGGGGTTTCCTGCGCGCGCGGGGCATCGACGGTGTCCTCGCCCGCCGCCCGGCCGTCGGCGTCGCCGTGCCCGTGCACGACGAGCCCGCCGCCGTGGACCGGCAGCCGCGCCACGAGGAGCGTCGACATCGCGGCGCCCATCGCGCCGAGGGCGAAGACGGCGCCGGGAGACGCGACGGTCAGCACGATCGCCGCCGCAAGCGGCCCGACGAGGCCGCCCATGCCCTCGACCGATCCGGCGACGCCGTTGGCCGTCGTCAGCTCCTCCGGCGTGCGCGCGAGCATCGGGAGGAGCGCCCAGTGCGCCGGCCGCACGAGGGCGATCGAGCAGGACGCCGCGACGGCACCCGCGACCGCGGCGGCGGGCGGCCAGCCGGCGACCATCGCGACGCCGGTGATCGCCGTGGAGATCGTGATCAGCGCGTATCCCGCGAGCAGCACGTGCTGGCGCGGGAACCGGTCCGCGAACGTCGTGGCGATCGTTGCGAACGCGGCCGACGGGAGCAACTGGATCACGGCGACGAGCCCGACGCCGGCCGGTCCGAACGCGTCGTAGGCGTAGAGCAGGATCGCCACCCACGTGCCGAACTCGACGGCCGCGAACAGGAGGAACGCGACCATGACCCGCCGCAGCGAGGGGCTGCGCAGCACCGCGCGGAGGACGCGGAGCGTGGCTCCAAGGCGGGATGCGGGCACCGGGTCCTCCCTCGAGTTGGAGCGCCGAGCCCGAGTGTACGAAGCGCACGCCCGATGGGGGAGGGTTCGCCGTCGTCGTCCCGCCCTGGGGACCGGTTCGGCGGTGGATCGACGCGAATGGCACCATGAGGGGCGCCGGGTCGCGTTGGAGGGCCCGGTGCACACGGAGACACCGCTCATGCCCGGGCCCATCCTCACCGACGACGAGCTCGCGTCGGTCCGCCGCGAATACCGCGCCGCCCGCCTCCTGCCGGCCCGGACCTACCACGACCCCGCGATCCTCGAGTGGGAGCGCGATCACATCCTGCGCGCGGACTGGGTGCTGGTCGCCCGCGAGGAGGACGTCGCCGAGCCGACGAGCTTCGTCCGGATCGAGGTCGACGGCGAGGACATCATCGTCGTCCGCGGCCGTGACGAGTCCATCCGGGCGTTCTACAACGTGTGCCAGCACCGCGGGACCGCCGTCGAGGAGCGCGAGTGCGGCAAGGCCGTGCGCTTCCAGTGCCCGTACCACGCGTGGATCTACGACCTCGAGGGGACGCTGATCCGCGCGAAGCACACGGACGACCTCGAGGACTTCAGCTTCGCCGAGTACAGCCTGCGGCCGATCCACGTCGCGACCTGGCAGGGCTTCGTCTTCCTGAACCTGTCGGCCGACGAGCCCGAGCCGCTCGAGGGGCACCTCGGCGACCTCGTCGACCAGCTCTCGCGGTTCGACTTCCGGAACCTGCGGTCGGCGAAGCAGATCATCTATGACGTCAACGCCAACTGGAAGTTCATCGCCGAGAACTACAGCGAGTGCTACCACTGCCCGGGCGTCCATCCCCAGCTGAACAAGCTCACGCCCTACGACCTGGGCGGGGACTACGACCCGCACGGGGCTTGGCAGGGCGGCTGGATGGAGCTCGTCGACGGCGCCGAGACGATGGCGCTCGACGGCGGGCACGGGTCACGCCACAACCGGCCGCCGATGTGCGGGGTCACGTCCGAGGACGAGCGGCGGATCTACTACTACGTGCTCTGGCCGCTCGCGTTCCTGTCGATCCACCCGGACTACCTGCTGGTCCACCGGCTCGAGCCGATCGCACCCGATCGGACGCGCGTGATCTGCGACTGGCTGTTCGAGCCGGAGACCATCGGGAAGCCCGACTTCGACCCGTCCGAGCCGGTCGAGTTCTGGGACCTCACGAACCGCCAGGACTGGCACGTGTGCGAGCTCCAGCAGCGCGGCACCCGGTCCCGGACCTGGGTCTCGGGTCGCTACTCCAACAACGAGCCGTCGGTGCAGGCGTTCGACCTGATGGTCGCGGCGCGGTACGCGGGGGAGCCGTTCCCGTCGCGGCCGACGGTCCGGGATCGGTTCGACACGCCGGTCCCGAAGCCGCTCGGGGACGCCGGGAACGGCAACGGGACGGCGAACGGCAACGGGCACGCGGCGGGGAAGGATCGGCTGGGCGCGCGCGCGAAGGCGTCGTCCGGAGGCTGATCGGTGGGGGTTCCTGCCCGCACCGCCCGGCGACCCGCGCGCGACGGCGTCGTCCGGAGGCTGATCCCCGCTTCGGTGCCGCGTCGCTCCGCCACCCCCGCGGCGGCCCGAAGGGCCGGCGGACCCCCATCTACGATCCAGGCGCGTACTACCTTGCCGCGCCTGCGTCCCGTGCGCCAGGTACGAACAGGGTGCGTGCTATCCGCGGAATCCGGCCGATGAGCCGCCAGATACGCACCCAGTTCGTGCTCGGCGCCACCGACGCCTCGTGCATGCACCGAGTACGCATCCAGCTCGTATTTGATGGATGTGATCGCCTGGCCGACGCTCATCAGGCCGCGGAACGACGCTCGAGGGATCGCGCGGCTTGACGGAGCTTCCGTTACTACGAGCCTGGCGCGTATCTGGCGGTCGCGGGACGGAATGGGCGGTCGCGGGGCCGAATTGTCGGGCGCGACCCCGGCGGCGCGACGGTCGCGGGGCCGGGTCGGCGGGCGCGGGGCGGGGGTCGGCGGTCGCGGGGCCGGGTCGGCGGTCGCGGGGCCGGGTCGGCGGGGGCGGGGCCGGGTCGGCGGGCGCGGGGCGGGGTCGGCGGGCGCGCGGCCGGGTTGGCGGGCGCGCGGCCGGGTGGGCGGGCGCGCAGCCGGGAGGGCGGGCGCGCGGCCGGGGTGGCG
>JAICUI010000013.1 GCA_025935925.1 Chloroflexota bacterium | reverse complement strand
GAGTCGAACAGCCAGCCGTAGTCGAA
The DNA here is from genome assembly GCA_025935925.1 of Chloroflexota bacterium. Taxonomy (GTDB): domain Bacteria; phylum Chloroflexota; class Limnocylindria; order Limnocylindrales; family CSP1-4; genus CAIXZV01. Next base: position 60,987 of record JAICUI010000013.1, on the reverse strand, counting down.
CCCGGCGGCCTCCGCCTGGCGGGTCAGGGCGAGGGTGCTCTCGATCGAGTGGTCGGGCTTGAGGGTGAACCCGAACTGCATCACGTCCTCCTGGGAATCAACTGGCTCGGCTGTCCTCCTCCTTGACAGCCGAGCCGCGCGGGATCATACCCGAGTCGTTCCGGCGGCGTGCATCCGCCGGACGTGGGGGTGTGACCTCGGCCTACGGGGCGACGAGGTCGGCGTACGCGTCGGGGCGCCGGTCGCGGTAGAACTGCCAGGTCTGGCGGACCTCCTCGATCAGGTCGAGGTCCATGTCCCGGACGAGGAGCTCCTCGTCGTGCGGGCTCCCGACGCCGCCGATGAACTGGCCGCGCGGATCGACGAAGTACGACTGCCCGTAGAAGTCGTCGTCGCCGATCTCCTTCTCGACGCCGACGCGGTTGATCGTCCCCACGAAGTAGCCGTTCGCGAGCGCGTGGCTCACCTGCTCCACGCGCCACAGGTACTCGCTGAGACCACGCGACGTCGCCGAGGGGATGAACACCATCTCGGCGCCGTTGAGACCCAGCGCCCGGGCCCCCTCCGGGAAGTGCCGGTCGTAGCAGATGTACACGCCGACCTTGCCGACCGCCGTCTCGAACACCGGGTAGCCGAGGTTCCCCGGCCGGAAGTAGAACTTCTCCCAGAAGCCCTGCACGTGCGGGATGTGCGTCTTGCGGTACTTGCCCCGGTACGTGCCGTCGGCGTCGATGACCGCGGCGGTGTTGTAGTAGATCCCGGACGCCTTCGAGTCCTCCTCGTACATCGGCACGACGAGGACCATGCCCGTCTGCTTCGCGAGGTCCTGCATCCGCTTCGTCGTGGGTCCGTCGGGGATCAGCTCGGTGTAGCTGTAGTACTGCTTGTCCTGGACCTGGCAGAAGTAGGGTCCGTAGAACAGCTCCTGGAACAGCATGACCTGCGCGCCCTGGGCGGCGGCGTCGTGCGCGGCCTGCTCGTGCTTCCGGATCATCGACTCCTTGTCGCCGGTCCAGGTCGCCTGCAGCAGCGCGCCTCGAACGATTCGGGGCATTCGCGATCTCCTCGGTGGTTCCCCGCTGTCGGGATGCCACAGGATACGCGGCGCAACGCCCGGCGGGGTCCGGGCCCGGCGGGGGACCGGGCCGGACTGGTGCGCCGTCGGTCAGCGCTGCTCGATGAACACCTCGGTGAACTCGCGGCAGCGGCCGTCGCCGTCGAACGTCAGCAGGAACACGTTGTGGTACGTCTTGCGGCCGGCGGCGCCGTCGTAGCGGCTCGTCCCGGTCGCCGCGGCACGGTCGCCGTCCACCGCGAACGCGGTGTACTCGGCCTCGTAGCTGCCGGGCTCGTCCCGGTTCGCGAGCCAGTCCGCGACGATGGCCCGGCGGCCCTCGAGCGGCTCGTCCCAGGGCTGGTAGCGGTACTCGGCGCCCTCGCTGAACAGGTCGCCGATCGCGTCGGGCTCGTACGACCGCCACGCCTCGACGTAGCGGGTGAGCCAGCGGTTGACGTCGTCGCGGGTCATCGTGTTCGGCCTCCGGGTCGTGAAGCGGACGGGATGGCGCTGTAACCGATGATATGGCTTGATCCGGTTACGCACAACCCCCGACGGGTGGCGGCCGCGGTCCCGAGGGTCGATGATCGCCGGCAGCCGCCGTCCCACCCCGAGAGGCCAGCCCGATGACCGACACGCCGACCCGCACGCCTGCCCCCGCCGTCGCCACGGACGCCGCCCTCGAGCGAGCCGCGGAGCTCGCCCGGGCGTATGTCGCGACCCTGGCCGATCGCCCCGTCGCGCCGACCGCGTCGCTCCAGGAGCTCCGCGACCGGTTCGGCGGTCCGCTGCCGGACCACGGCGAAGATCCCGTCGCGGTCGTCGAGGCGCTGGCCCGCAACGCGGAGGGCGGCCTCATCGCCAGCGCGGGGCCGCGGTTCTTCGGCTTCGTGATCGGCGGGTCGCTGCCGGCGGCGCTCGGCGCGGACTGGCTGACATCGGCGTGGGACCAGAACGCGGGCCTGTACGTGATCGGGCCGGCGGCCGCGGTGGCCGAGGAGGTCGCCGCGGGCTGGCTCGCCGAGCTCTTCGGGCTGCCGCCGACGGTGTCGGTCGGCTTCACCACGGGCGCCACGATGGCGTCCTTCACCGGCCTCGCCGCGGGCCGCCACGACCTCCTCCGGCGGGCGGGCTGGGACGTCGAGCGGCAGGGCCTGTTCGGGGCGCCCGAGCTACCGGTCGTCGTCAGCGACGAGTCCCACGTCACGATCTTCGCCGCCCTCGAGCTGCTGGGCCTCGGCCGGGAGCGGGTGACCCGGATCCCGACCGACGACCAGGGCCGGATGCGGCCCGACGCGCTCGAGCGGGCGCTCGCCGGTCTCGACCGGCCGGCGCTCGTCGTCGCGCAGGCCGGCAACGTCAACACCGGGGCGTTCGACGCGTTGCCGCCGATCGTCCGAGCCGTCCGCTCCAACGGCGGGTGGCTGCACGTCGACGGCGCGTTCGGGCTGTGGGCCGCCGCCGACCCGTCCCGCCGGCACCTGGTCGAGGGGCTCGCCGATGCGGACTCGTGGACGACCGACGCGCACAAGTGGCTCAACGTCCCGTACGACTCGGGGCTCGCGTTGTGCGCGCACCCCGCGGCGCATCAGGCGGCGATGACGCTCGGCGCCGCGTACTACGTGGAGACGCAGGGGCAGGAGCGCGACAACTACAACTGGGTCCCGGATTCGTCGCGCCGCGCCCGCGGGTTCGCGGTCTGGGCGGCGCTCCGGTCGCTCGGCCGCGACGGCGTCGCCGAGCTCGTGGCGCGGACGAGCGACCATGCGCGGGCGTTCGCCGCGGGCCTCGACGGCCGGCACGGGGCGCGGGTCCTGAACGAGGTCGTGCTCAACCAGGTGCTGGTGCGGTTCGAGGATCCGGCCGGCGACCCGGAGCGCGGCGACGCCCGGACGGACGCGGTGATCGCGGCGGTCCAGCGGTCGGGGGTCCTGTGGCTGGGCGGCACGACGTGGCACGGGCATCGCGCGATGCGCATCTCGGTCTCGGGCTGGGCGACGACAAACGCGGACGTCGAGCGGTCGGTCGCCGTCATCCGCGAGGCCGCCGCGACGACGACCGAGGCGTGACCGCGGCCGGGTGGCCTAGTGGCAGCTCGCGGACCCGCTGTCCGTCCAGGTCTTGCCGGCGACCGGGAAGAACCGCCAGGCATACGCTCCGGGCTTGAGCTCGAGCCGCAGGACGCCGTAGACGCCGGCCTTGCGCACGACGCTGTTCGCGCGCACGGTCGAGAACGCCCGCAGCGACGCGCCGCCGGTGCCGACCACGAACTCGCGGATCCCGGCGGCACTGGCCATCCCGTCGGCGAGCTGCGGCGCGAAGCGTTCGTACTCGTGGTCGTGGCCGTTCAGCACGAGCTCCGCGCCGGCGTCCTGCAGCGCCTTCCACAGGGCGCGCGTCGACGGGTCATTGCCGTGCATCCCGGAGCTGAACAGCGGTTGGTGCCAGACGGCCGCGACGCACGCGCTGGGATGTGCCGCGAGGTCCGCACGCAGCCACGTCTCCTGCGGCGAGCCCGCACCGCACCCCCCGATCGCCGTGCAGTTGGCGTTGAGCGAGTAGATGCGCCAGGTCCCGAGGTCGTAGGCGTACCAGCCCTCGCCCGGCGTGCCGGCGCTGGCGCCGAAGTAGGCGAAGTAGGGCGCCGCGCCGGCGGTGCCGTACTCGTGGTTGCCCGGGACCGGCCTCGTGCGCGACTTGAACCCGCCCCACGCCGGGGTGTAGCAGTTCGTGAAGCCGGCGGCCGAGCCCGTCTCGTAGGCGAGGTCCCCGGCCGCGAACACCGTGCCCGGGATGCGGCCGATGACGCGGCCGGTCGCGGTGTCGCTCGTCAGGCTGCACGAGGCCACGTCGCCCGCGCCGACGAGCACCGGGTACGGGCTCGCGCTGTCCACGACCGCGAAGCCGTCGACATTGATGCGCGGGTGCCCGTGCGTCCCGAGGACGCGGATCGTCAGGCGGTGCGTGCCGGCGCTCGAGAAGGTTCGCGTGAACACGATGCGGCGGGCCTGGGTCGTCGCCGAGTACAGGCTGACGGTGGCGACGGCCGTCCCGTCGATCGAGATCCTCGCGGACCCCATCGCCGGCCCGCGCTTCGCGACCCACGCCACCTGGCTCCCCGTGAACGTCCACGACGCCGTCGCGCCGGCCTGCCGCGACCAGCGCGCGGCGCCGCCCAGGTACGCCGCGCTCGACGACGTGAACCACGTGCCCTTGTAGGTCGTGCCGGGTGCGCGCTCGCCGTGAAGCCGCACGTGGAACGCGCTCGCCGAGCGCCACGCGCTCGTGTTCGACGCCTGGTCGGTCGCGCGGACCTGGTACTGGATCGCGCGGGTCAGCGGCAGCGAGGTGGCGATGGACGTCGTCTTCGCCGATGGCAGGCCGACGTCCTGCCACGCGATTCCGTCGAGCCGCCGGCGGAGGTCGTACGACGCGACCCCGGTGCCCTGGTCCGTCGCGGTCCACGACACGGTGACCGGGACGGCGTCGGGCGCGACCGTCGCGCCGCGAGCGATCCGTACCGACGGCTGGGCCGGCACCGGAGCGACGGTGTCGGGGACGACGGTCAGCGTCGCATCCGACGAGAGGCTGGCGGTCGTCGCGGTGACGACCGCGCCACCGGGCGATTGCGCCCGGAACAGGCCGCTCGTCGTCACCGTGCCGGCCGGCCCGTCGACGCTCCAGGTCACGGGCGAGAAGCTCGTCACCGCGTTGAGCGCGGCGTCGACGCCCTTCGCGACGAGCGGGACGGACTCGCCGACGAGGGCCGTGGCGCCGGCCGGCCGGACCACGAGCGCGGCCAGCGGGCCCGTGGGGATCGTCGAGACCACGGCCAGGCTCGACGACACCGGTCGCTCCCGGCCGTCCGACGGCTTGTTGAGCAGGGACGACTCGCGGTCGCCGGGCCGGCGGGCGAGGGCCGTGGACGAGCCCCCGCCGTCGAGGAGGACGCCCTCCACCGCGCCCTCGGATTCGAGCAGGGTCGCCATCTCGGACGCCGTCATGCCGATGCTGTAGCCGTACTCGCGACCGTCGACGACGGCGATCACGAGCGAACCGTCCGCCCGGAGCCCGATCGCCGTGCGCGGATGCGCGGCCGTCGTCACCGCGCTCACGGGAGAGATGGCCGTCGCGCCGTCGCGCACCACCCACTCCCGGCCCCCGATGGCCTCGCGGATCCCTTCCCAGCCGGGCGTCACGATCGTCCGGATCTCGACGGTCTGGCCGGCGCGCAGGCCCGCCAGCGTCGCGGCGCGCGGGCCGGTCGCCGACAGGACGAGCGACCCGGACGCGATCGGCGTGTCGCGGCGCTTGCCGACCGACGCGACGGTCGCGGTCAGCGTGGCGGTCGGTCGGAGCACGAGCGAGGGTCCCGCGAGGACCACCTCGACGCCGCCCGCGGTGGAGCGGGTGCTCGTGCCCCACTGCCGCGAGTAGACGATCAGCTGGCCGTCCATGCGCGGCTTGTTCACGCGGTTGATCGGGAGGCGCGTGCCGCTGGGCAGCAGGACCGACGCGGCCACGGTCGTGTCGCCGAGCCGGACGGCGCCCGACGCGTCGACGCCGAGCGTCGGGTGCGTGGCGCGGCTGCCGCTGACGAGCTGGCCGTTGCGGACGACGAGGCCGATCGGGCCGTGGTTGCCCGTCGCGTCGTCGGTCGAGAACACGTCGCCGTTGACGGCGGCGACGACCCGGTGGCCGTCGGTCGAGACGCGTGCGGCCTGGTCCCGGACCGTTTGCACCGCGTGGACGCCGCCTCCGGGCCGGAGTGATTCGAGGCGGATGCCGGGCGTCGACGGATCGACGTCGATGAGCTGGACGACCTGGGTCCCGGTGCCGGTGGCGACGGTGCCCCGGCGGCGGCTGACGCCCGGCGCGAGCGGCTCGGTGAGGGTCGTGGCCAGCGAGCCCGTGATCTCGGGCTCGGCCGTCACGTCGGGCGCGGCCGTGCCCGCGCCGATGCGCGGGTCGAGGGGCGAACCGTCGGCCGGCGCGGCCGCCGTCCACTCCGGGAGCGACGAGACGGCGGCAGCCGGCGTCCAGTCCCCGGTCGAGCCGAGGACGAGCATGGCGGCGAGGAGCGCGGTCACGCGGCTGGCGCGCAGGTACGGCACGGAGATTCCCCTCGAGCGACGGCGTGCATCGTGCCAGCCGCGTGTCGGGCGTCGCAACCCGCCCGCAGTCCGGGGGCGGGATGGGGCATCCGGCATCCGCCGTGTGGTCTAATCAGCCCACGTCACCGACGGCGACCGGTCGCGTCGCACGGACTCGGGCGGGACCCACCGCGGCCGCCCGGAACGGAGGACCATGGGCATCAGCACCGCGCCCGGCATGACGAGCGAGGAGATCGTCGCGCTCTCCCGGGCCCACACCGTGTTCTCGTGGTCCGTGCAGGGCCAGGTCGACCCGATCGCCATCGACCACGCCGAGGGCGTGTACCTGTACACCCCCGAGGGCCGGCAGATCCTCGACTTCAACAGCCAGCTGATGTCGGTCAACATCGGGCATGGCGACCGCCGCGTGATCGACGCGATCAACGCCCAGGCGACGAAGCTCCAGTTCGTCCAGCCGGCGTTCACGACGGAGATCCGCGCGCGGCTCGGGAAGCGGCTCGCCGAGGTCCTTCCCGGCGACATGGAGAAGACGTTCTTCACGCTCGGCGGCGCGGAGGCGATCGAGAACGCGATCAAGCTCGCCCGCCACCACACCGGCCGGTACAAGCTGCTCGCCCGGTACCGCGCCTACCACGGCGCGACCCACGGCGCGATGACGCTCACGGGCGACTACCGCCGCTGGGCGAACGAGCCGGGCCTGGTCGGCGTCGTCCGCTATCCCGACACGCACCGCTGGGGCGAGAAGGAGCCGCGGCCCGCCGAGGAGGCCCTCAACGGCCTCGAGGACGTCATCCGCTACGAGGGCCCGCACACGATCGCCGCGATCTTCCTCGAGACGATCGTCGGCACCAACGGGATCCTCATCCCGCCCGACGGCTACCTCCAGGGCGTGCGCGAGCTGTGCGACAAGTACGGCATCGTGATGGTCTGCGACGAGGTCATGGCCGGCTTCGGCCGCACCGGTCGCTGGTTCGCCGTCGACCACTGGGACGTCGTCCCGGACCTGATGACGATGGCCAAGGGCCTGACGTCGTCATACCTGCCGCTTGGCGGGGTCGCGATGCGCCCGCACATCGCCGAGACCCTCGAGACCAAGATGTTCTACGGCGGCCTGACGTACTCGAGCCACCCGGTGAGCCTCGCCGCGGCCCTCGCGACGATCGACGTCTACGACGAGGACGACCTCATCGGCAACGCCGCGCGCATGGGCGCCGTGATGGCCCGCCACCACGAGGCGCTCGCCGCCAAGCACCCGAGCGTCGGCGCGACGCGGCACCTCGGCCTGTTCGGCATCCTCGACCTCGTCCGATCGCAGGACCCGTGGACGCCGATGACGCCGTTCAACGGGACGAGCGACGAGATGAAGGCGATCGGGAAGTTCTTCCGCGACAACGGCCTGTACACGATGATCGCCAACAACTCGATCCACACGAACCCGCCGTTGTGCATCACCGAGGCGCAGCTCGCCGAGGGCTTCGAGATCATCGACCGCGCGCTCGACATCGCCGACCAGGCCGTCGCCTGACGGCGCGACCGGACCGAGGGCCGAGGAGGAGCGGGAGCGCGTGAGCGTCCCGGCCCACGACAGCGTCCGCCAGCTGGAGCGCGGCGTCGAGCTCGAGCTCGAGGCCGCCGAGCCGTCCCTCGGGCGGCCGTCGCTCCGGCGACCCTTGCTGTTCCTCGCCGCGGTCGTCGTCGTGCTCTTCGCCTGGGAGGGCGTCAAGCTGCTCGGCGGGACGCCGTGGCGTGCCCCGGGGGCGCTGCCGGGTTCGCCCGTGCTGTGGAACCCGCCATTCCGGTGGCCGTTCGCCAACGACCTCAACCTGCCGCACGTCTACTCGATCGTCTGGGCGATGTTCCAGCCGTTCCAGCGCGGCGCCGAGGACTCGCTCCTCAGGTACCTCGTCGGGGCGGCGCTGTACACGTGGCGCGAGGCGTTCATCGGGTTCGTGCTGGGCAGCCTGCTCGGCCTCGGCCTCGCCACGATCTTCGTGCACTCGCGGCTCGCCGAGCGGGCGTTCGTCCCGTACGTCATCGCGAGCCAGACGATCCCGATCATGGCGCTCGCCCCGCTCGTCGTGTTCGCGCTCGGCCAGGGCGTGGGCTCGGTCGTCGTCATCGCGACCTACCTCACGTTCTTCCCGGTCACGATCGCGATGCTCCGCGGCCTGCGCACGTTCGACCCGAGGGCGCTCGAGCTCCTTCGCTCGTACGGGGCGTCGCGGCGCGAGATCTACACCAAGCTGCGGCTGCCGGCGTCGATGCCGTACCTGTTCACCGCGCTCAAGATCGCGGCCACCGCGAGCATCGTCGGGGCCATCATCGCCGAGGACACCGGCGCCATCCAGGAGGGGCTCGGTCGCGTGATCATCACGTTCAACCAGTACTACGCCACCGGCCCCGAGAAGCTGTGGGCGACGATCTTCGTCGCCGCCATCCTCGGCATCCTGTTCTTCCTCGTGATCCGGGTCGCCGAGCTGCTCGTGCTGCGCGGGCGGCCGGGGGTCGGCGAATGACGGCGCCGTCGTCGGCACCGATCGTGCGGCTCCGCGGCGTCGACAAGGTGTTCGCCGCCCGCGACGGCGCGCGGACGGTTGCCCTCCAGGGCATCGACCTCGACATCGCGCCGGGCGAGTTCGTGTCGCTGATCGGCCCGTCGGGCTGCGGCAAGTCGACCCTGCTGCGGATCATCGGCGACCTCGTCCAGGCGACGACCGGCGAGGTGACGGTGAACGGCAAGCCCGCCGACCGCGCGCGCCGAGACCGCGACTACGGGATGGTGTTCCAGGCGCCGGTGCTGTTCGACTGGCGGAGCGTCGAGGACAACGTCCGACTGCCGCTCGAGATCCTCGGCAGGGACAAGGCGTGGCGGGTCGAGCGGGCGAGGCAGATGCTCGACCTCGTGGACCTCGGCGAGTTCACGAAGCACATGCCGTACCAGCTCTCGGGCGGGATGCAGCAGCGGGTGGCGATCGCCCGGGCGCTCTCGTTCGAGCCGCGGATCCTGCTCATGGACGAGCCGTTCGGAGCCCTGGACGAGATGACCCGCGAGCGCCTCAACGACGAGGTGCTGCGGATCTGGGAGCAGACCGGCACGACGATCGTGTTCGTGACCCACTCGATCCCCGAGGCGGTGTTCCTGTCCTCGCGGGTCGTCGTGATGAGCCCGCGCCCGGGCCGTATCACGAAGATCGTGGACATCGACCTCCCGCGTCCGCGCACCGACGCGATCCGCGAGAGCGAGGCGTACTTCGCCCGCATCACCGAGGTCCGCGAAGCGCTTCGGGCGGGCGGTGGGCACGCCGGGAGCGGGGCCGGCGGCGCGGGCGGGGCCGACGGGTCCGGCGCGGGCGGCGATGCGGGCGAGGCCGCCGGCGTGGCGGGGACGGCGTCGGCGCGCCGGACAGCCGCGGAGGGCGCGGTCGGGTGAGTGCCGCGACCGGCGTGGCGGGCGGGCGGCCGTCCGCGGACCTGCGTCCGTCGCCGCGGCGTGCGCGGCGGCTCGTCGGCGACTACCTCCCGGCGGTGCTCGTGGCCGTCGCTGGGCTCGTCATCTGGGAGCTCGCGGTTCGCGGGCTCAACATGCGCGCATTCATCCTGCCGGCGCCGACGGCGATCGCGTCCGCGCTCGGCACCTACTGGAACGACACGCGGTTCCCGGTCTCGAAGGCGGCGCTCAACACGCTGACGGAGGCCATCGGCGGGTTTGCGATCGGCACGGGCGCCGGGATCCTGGTCGCCCTGGTCGCGACGCGGTGGGGCGTCGCGCGGGCGCTGCTGCTGCCGATCGCGGTCGCCGCGAACGCGATCCCGATCATCGCGCTGTCGCCGCTGTTCAACGCGTGGTTCGGGATCACGAACCCGCTGTCGAAGATGATGATGGCCGCGGTCCTGTCGTTCTTCCCGGTGATGGCGAACATGACCCGCGGCCTGTCCGGCGCGGACCCGGCGGCCCTCGAGCTGATGCGCTCGTACGCGGCCTCCGAGGCGACGATCCTGCGCAAGCTCCGGTTTCCGAACTCGCTGCCGTACCTGTTCACGGCCCTCAAGCTCGCCTCGACGCTGAGCCTCATCGGGGCGATCGTCGCCGAGTACTTCGGCGGCCAGACGGCCGTGCTGGGGCAGCTCGTGATCACGAGCATCAGCGCGCTGCGGTTCGACGTGACCTGGGCATGCATCACGCTCGCGGCGGGCGCCGGCATCGTGTTCTACCTGCTGCTCGCGCTCGCGGAGCGGCTGGTGATCCCGTGGCACAGCTCGGTGCGGGACCCGGGCTGATCCGCGCGGTTCCGGCGCGGCGGCGCGCTCATCCCGCCGCCCCGCGATATCGAGGCGCGGCCACGCCGCGCCGCCCCGCGACCCTCGGCCCGCCGCCCCGCGACCCTCGGCCCGCCGCCCCGCGACCCTCGGCCCGCCGCCCCGCGACCCCGAGTCGCTGAATTGCGCCGCAACGGCCGCGCCGTGGTGGTCGAGCGCCGGATCCGGGCTTGCACGGCGCCGAACCGCGACTCACGGTCGCGAATGGCCGCCCTGCGGTCGGCGTGCGGGTCGAAACAGCGACTCACCGTCGCATCGCCGCCGCGCGACACCGAGGCGCGGCCGCCCCGCGCTGCCACGCGACGTCACGCCGGATCTTTGGGCCCGCCGCGACGCGACGTGCAGACGCAGCCGACGCCCGCCGCCCCGCGACTCTCAGTCGCTGAAACCGCCCGCAGCGGGCCGCGCAGCCGCCGTTCCGGCGCCGAGTTCCGGCCCCAGACCGCCCAGCCGCGACTCACCGTCGCCGATAAGCGCCGAGCGGCACCGAGCTGCGGCCCGACGGGTCGAATCAGCGACTGACGGTCGCGTCGCCGAACCGCGGCGCGGAGCGATGGGCTCACGGGTCGAATCAGCGACTCACCGTCGCGTCGCCGAACCGCGGCGCGGAGCGATGGGCCCACGCGGTCGAGCCAGCGACTCGCCGTCCCGTCTCCGAACCGCGGCGCCGAGCGGCGGCCCGACGGGTTGTCCCGTCTCCGAACCGCGGCGCCGAGCGGCGGCCCCACGGGCCGTCTCGTCTCCGAACCGCGTCGCGCCTCTACCCGAGCGGCGCCGGGACCGGTATCGTTCCCCCGATCCGCGGCCGCGAGCCGCGGCGGAGGAGAGAAGGGCCGCCAACCCGCGCGCAGGCCCCGTCACAGCAGAGGGAGACCCATGGGGATCAAGCACACGCGCGTCCTCGGGCTCGCGGCCACGGCGATCCTGGTCGTCGCGTGCTCGGGCACGACGGCGACCCAGGCGCCGACCAGCGCCCCGTCGACGGCGTCCAGCGAGTCGCCCGCCTCGCAGGCCGCGTCCGAGGCGCCGCAGTCGGAGGCCCCGGCGAGCCAGGCGGCAGCGCCGGCGACCGTCCGCCTGCAGCTGCAATGGGCGCCGCAGGCCCAGTTCGCCGGCTACTTCGCCGCGGACAAGCAGGGCTACTACAAGGACGAGAACCTGACGGTCACGTTCGTCGACGGCGGCCCGAGCGTCGTGCCGCAGCAGGTCGGGTCGGCGCCCGACGGCCCGGAGTTCACGATCTCGTGGGTCCCGAAGGTCCTCGAGGCGCGCGAGTCCGGCTCCGACCTCGTCGACATCGCGCAGGTGTTCCAGCGCTCCGGCACGCTCTCGGTGACGTGGAAGGACACGGGGCTCGACGACGTCTGCAAGCTCGCCGGCAAGAAGGTCGGCGCGTGGGGCTTCGGCAACGAGTTCGAGGTGACGGTCGGCCTGAAGAACAACTGCGGGCTGACGCCGGGTCTCGAGAACGGGGGCGATCCGAAGACCCAGTACCAGCAGGTCACCCAGAACTTCGACATGGTCGCGTTCCTCAACCGCGAGATCGACGCCGCCGAGGCGATGATCTACAACGAGTACGCGCAGGTCCTCGAGTCGACCAACCCGGCCACGGGCGAGCTGTACAAGCCCGAGGAGCTGAACATCTTCAGCTGGAACGACTACCGGTCCGCGATGCTCCAGGACGCGATCTTCGCCCGCGAGGCGTGGCTCAAGGACGGCACCAACCGCGACGTCGCGGTCCGCTTCGTCCGCGCCTCGCTCAAGGGCTGGATCTACTGCCGCGTCAACCCCGCGGACTGCGTCAACTACACGACCCAGGCCGGCAGCCAGCTCGGCGCCGGGCACCAGGCGTGGATGATGAACGAGGTGAACGCGCTGGTCTGGCCGTCCGCGGCCGGCGTCGGCGTGCTCGACCCGGTGTCGTGGAACCAGACGGTCCAGATCGCGAAGAGCGGCGGGATCATCAAGGCCGACCCGTCGACCAACGCGTACGACACGTCGATCGTCGCCGACGCCCTCACGGGCATCACCGACGACACCAAGGCGACCGACTTCAAGAAGGGCACCGTCACGGTCACGGCGGGCGGCAACTGAGACAGCGCCCGGGCCCCCGGCCCGGGACGAGCCACCGACACGCAGCCGACGGCCGGTCCCGCGAGGGGCCGGCCGTCGCGTTTCGGCGACACGCTGACGGTGCGTCGAGTCGCCCCACCGTCGCGCGCTCGCGACCGATCAGCGGCGCTTGAACGCCTTGATCGTGATGACCCCGTTCGCGCCGGCGTCGCCGTTCGGATGGAGGTCCACGCGGGTCGGGTAGCCGAGCTGGTCGTCGTACGTCGCCTCGACCGTGCCGCCTTCGCCGAGCACCGCATCGATCAGGGCGAACGTGTCCTCGATCCGCGGCACGGCATAGGCCGGCGCGGCCGCGGGCGTGCCCGCGGCTGGCGTGACGGTGTCCGTGCCGCCCTTGCGGGCGACGCGGTACGAGAGCGTGCCGCCGTCCCCGCGGTACTCCCATGTGTAGCCGTAGTCGGTCAGCTGCGCGGTGGCCCATCGGGCCTTCGCCGCGGAGAGCTCGGACACGGATGCCTCTCGATCGAGGTCCGCCCACGCGATCCGAATCCAGTACGCATCGCCGGTCGCACCGGGTCGGGGGTCGACCGCGACGAGCGCGTCGCGCCCCGGGTCGTCCTCGACCGCCACGTCGGCCCAGCCGCCGCTCACCAGGACGTTCTGGATCGCGAGCACCGTGCCCTCGATCGAGACGTCGTCCGCCGTGAAGCCGGCGTCGCCCGCCGCACCGGCCTTCGCCGTCGTCCTGCCCTTCGCGTGCGAGACGGTCCAGGTCACCGGCGGCGCCGACGCCGCGCCGGCCCCGCTCCGCGTCCACGTGTACGACCAGCGGGCATCGTCGATGGCTCGCCAGCGCTGGAGGAGCGCCTGCAGCGCGGCCTGCGCACGGGCCACCTCGCCGCGCGCCGTCGACGCGTGGAAGTCGTCGACGGTCTCCACGGCGCCAGCGACCGACGGATCGCTCGCCGAGGCGAATGTCAGCGTCGTCGGATTGCCGGCTCCGTCGTCGAACGCCACCTGGAACGCCGGGCTGGCGAGGGAGTCACGCGCGCGCTGGAACAGGCCGTCGATCGTCAGGCCCGCGAGCGCCGCATCGGGCAACGCGCCTCCGGACCGGTGGACGACCTCCGCCGCGCCCTCGAGCCCCGACACGTGGTAGCGCCAGGTCCGCCCGTCGCCCTCGTGCGCGAGGTCGTACGCGTACGCAGCGGGCTGGTGCTTCGCCCAGATGCCCTCGTGCTGCTCGATCGCGTCGCGGCGCGGGTCCCACGCCGAGGCCGCGGGCGTCGCTGGCGGTGGCGTTGGTGCGGCGGACGCTCCGCAGGCCGCCGCAAGCAGCGCGAGGACCAGCGCAACCCCCAGCGTCCTGCGCATCGTCGGCCCTCCAGCACCACGCTCCCCTGACGTGGCGGCGCCAGTCTGACCGTCCGCGGGTCATGCCCGCAATGGACCGCAGGTCCCACTCGCGGCGGCCCACCGAGCGTCGCCGCGCTCAGCGCGAGGTCAGGTCGTGCGGATCCGGTTGCGGTTGCCGTAGGCGCCGCCGAACGTGCTCGAGAGGTCGAGGATCAGCGCGAGCGCCAGCCACACGATGTCGAAGCCGTTGATGCCGCCCGGGAACACCGCGACGTACATCAGCGTGGTCAGCGGGAAGAACAGGAACCCGAGCAGCGGGATGATGAACGTGTCGAACGCGACCGCCCAGCGGCCTGGCTCGAACAGCCACCACACGATGATGCCCGCGCGCGGCCCGAGCAGCACGAGCGCGGAGAAGATGCAGCACATGGGTCCCGGGGTTCCTCCTGCGTTCGGATGCCGGTAGCGTGGCGGCGACGGCGCGGCCCTCGCATCGTACGCACGGGGTGGCGCGGCGGGCGGCCCGTCAGGCGGGCCGCCCGAGCCCGGAGCACGTCGCCCTCGGGTCGGTGCTAGGCGACCCACACGGTACGGCCGCGACCGGCGGTCCGGATCACCTCGGCGACGAGCGCGGGCGCGAACGCGACGGCGAGCACGATGACCCAGTCCGAGGCGTCGAGCGGCGTCGCCCGGAACGCGTCGGCGAGGCCGGGGATCGACGGGATCAGCGCCTGCACGACGACCGCGACGAGGCATGCGCCGAGCAGGAACCCGTTGGTGCCGAGCCGGTGCACCGGCTCCCGGATGCTGCGGTTCCAGTACGCCCGGACGCACTGGCCGACGACGAGGCAGGTGTAGGCGAGCCAGGCGGCGTGGTCGAAGCCACCGGGGTGGCCGAGCACGACGACGAGTGCCGCGATCGCCGTGAACGCGCCCGCGCCCGTCAGCCGCGCGAGGATCCCGTTGGTGAGCAGCGGCCGGTCCGCATGACGCGGCGGTCGCGTCATCAGGTCGTGCTCCGCCGGCTCGCGCTCGAACGCGATCGACGTCGCGAGGTCGATGAAGAACTCCATCCACAGGATCTGGAGCGGGATCAGGACCTGGCGCTCCGCGACGAAGATCGTCGACACGAGGATGAAGCCGAGGAACGCGACGTGGGTCGACAGGAGGAAGACGAGCCCCTTCTGGACGTTGTCGACGATCCGGCGGCCCTCGGCGAGCCCGAACATGAGCGTCGCGAACGAGTCGTCGCCGAGCGTCAGGTCGGACGCCTCGCGCGCGACGGCGGTGCCCGAGCCCATCGCCACGGCGACGTCCGCTCCGTGCAGCGCCGGCGCATCGTTCACGCCGTCGCCCGTCACCGCCACGATCCGATGGTCGGTCCGGGCGGCCGCCACGATCCGCCGCTTCTGGTCGGGCGTGGACCGAGCCACCACGTGGAGGCGCGGGAGCTCCGCCGCGAGCCGGGCGTCGTCCCACGTCGCGAGCTCCTCGCCGGTCACGACGTGGGTGGCGTCCAGGCCGGCCTCGCGGGCGATGGCCCCGGCGGTCAGGGGGTGGTCGCCGGTCACGACGACGACCTGGATGCCCGCGGCGCGGGCGGTGCCGACCGCGCCGGCGATGCCGTCGCGGATGGGATCCGCGAAGCCGATCAGCGCCCGGAGCTCGCAGGGACGATCGTCGACGCGGCGCGCGAGCGCGACGAGCCGCTCCCCGGATCCCGCGGCGGCCTCGGCAAGCGCAGTCCATCGGGCCGCCGCATCGCCGGCCTCCGCGAGGACGACCTCGGGCGCGCCCAGGGCCAGCGCCTCGACGGACCCGTGCGCTCGTCGCGCCCACGTCCGGCTCACCGGGTCGCGCTCGTCCGCGGGCTCCGCCCGGTCCAGCGCCGCCGCGTCGAGCGACGTCGTGCCGCCGAGCTCCTCGATCGCGGCGCGCAGCGACCGCGTGAACGACCCCGGGGTGACGTCGTCGCCGGGCCACGCGTCCTCCTCGGCGCGGAGCGCCTCGGTCAGCAGCTCGAGCCGCTCGCCCCGGTCGCGCACGTCGCCGGACGGCGTCCGGACCGACGCGACGGCCAGCCGGTTCTGCGTGATCGTCCCGGTCTTGTCGGTCACGATCAGGTCCACGGCGCCCAGCGTCTCCTCGGCGTTCAAGCGCCGCACGAGCACGCCGCGCTTCAGGAGCCGGTACGCGCCGAGCCCGAGGATGACGGCGAGCAGGATCGGCGGCTCCTCGGGGATCGCCGCGATCGCGGCCGAGATGCCGGCCAGCAGGTTCTCGCCGGCCGGGTGACCGCGGAGGAACCCCATCCCGGTCGTGAATGCGATGAGGAAGATCGCGACGACCAGGAGGATGCGGACGAGGCGGTCGAGCTCTCGCTGGAGCGGGCTGCGTCGCCGCTCCTTCGATGCGAGGCCACCGGCGATGCTGCCCACCTCCGTCGCGGCGCCGATCGCCGTCACGATGCCTTCGCCGCGGCCGCCGACGACCGACGTGCCCGAGTACGCCATCGACCGCCGGCTCGCGAGCGGCGTCTCCGGTGCATCGGGCTCCGCGCGGGCGGGCTCCGGGATCGACTCGCCGGTCAGCGCGCTGCGGTCGAGCTGGAGCCGGTCGGCGCGCGTCACACGCAGGTCCGCGGGGACGACATCGCCGCCCTGGAGGAGCACGACGTCGCCGGGCACGAGCGAGGCGGCCGCCACGAATCCGAGCGTGCCGCCGCGCCGCACGCGAGCGGTCGGTGCCGAGGCCTCGCGCAGCGCCTCCAGGGCGCGTTCGCCGCGGTACTCGGTCACGACGTCGGCGCCGACGATCGGCACGAGACCCACGAGGACGAGGAGGCCGTCGCGCACCTCGCCCAGGACGATCGCGAGCAGCCCCGCGACGAGGAGGAGGATCACGAACGGCTCCGTGACCGCCTCGAGGAACATGCGCCAGACGGGTTCCCGCTCCGCCGCCTCGAGGGCATTGGGGCCCGAGGCCTGTGCGCGTCGCGCCACCTCGCCGGCGTCGAGCCCGCGCGCGGGGTCGACGCCGAGCCCGGCGGCCACCGCGGCGCCGTCCAGGGCGTGCGGATCGCTGGTCACCGTCCCATTGCATCACGGCTCCGCACGCGCGGACAGGGCGGTCCGGCTTGGTCCTCCGGGTCGATCTGGCCCGGTGCTCGGGCCGGGTCGTCGCGGAGGTCCCACGGCCAGGTCCGCCGATCGGGTGAGTTGACAGCCGGCCCGGCCGACCGGACGCTCGCGTCGCCGCCGTCCGTCACTGGAGCCGTCGATGTCCCAGCGCGTCCTCGTCAATGCCGCCCGCGTCGTGCTGGTGATGCTCTTCGTGGCCGGCGTCGCGTTGCTCGGTCTCGGGGTGTTCGCGCTGCTGCGCTCGGACACGCCCGAGGTCAACGGGTGGCTGCGGGCCATCTTCGGCCGGGTGTTCGCGGTGGTCGCGTTCGGCATGGCGGCGGTGCTCGGGATCCCGTCGGCTGTCGGGGTGTACGCCATGGCCGGCGCGAACAAGGAGGGCGCGACCCCGGCGCTGTCACGGAACGCGCGGCTGGCCGCCGGGATCGCCGGCAGCGCGGCAACGGCGGTCACCGCCCTCGTCGTGCTCGCGGACGGCACGATCTCGACGATCCTGAACCTGGTCCTCGTCGCGCTCGTCGCGATGGCGGCGCTGGGGCTCGCGGGCGCGACGGCGTTCGCGGCCCGCCGAGGGCGTGCGATCGCGGCCGGGATCGCGCTGGCCGTCGTCGTGGCCGGCGCGCTGTGGGTCTGCTGGCGGGCGTTCCTCTCGCCTGCCTGAGCCGCGGCCTCGCCTGGCAGGCAGCCGCAAGGCCGGGGCCCGCGATGGCTCGCTCCTGCGCCGCCGGCCGCGCTTGGATGGTCCGGATGACGCATCGGCGATCACGCGGACCTGCGCCGCACCCGGCCGGCTGAGATGCGCGCCGCGATCTTCCGCGGTCCGCGCGACGTCGTCGCCGGCGACCGACCGGATCCCGAGATCCAGGAGACGACCGATGCCATCGTCCGCGTCGACCTCGCATGCGTCTGCGGCTCGGACCTGTGGTACTACCGGGGCGTCTCGCCGCACGTCGTCGGCGGCATTGGGCACGAGTTCGTCGGGACGGTGGAGGCCGTCGGCGAGGGCGTCACGGCGGTCCGCGAAGGCGACGCGGTCATCGCGCCGTTCGCCTTCAGCGACGGGACCTGTGCCAACTGCCTCGCGGGCGTCCAGACGGCGTGCGTCCAGGGCGGGTTCTTCGGGAACAACGGCCAGGATGGCGGTCAGGGCGAGCGAGTCCGGGTGCCGTTCGCCGACGGGACGCTGGTCGCCGTGCCCGGCGCCGGCGGCGTGGACGGGGCGACGCGCCGCTCGCTGCTCGCCCTGTCCGACGTGATGGGGACCGGGTTCCACGCGGCGTGCAGCGCGCGGGTCGAGCCCGGCGACACGGTTGCCGTCGTCGGCGACGGTGCGGTCGGGCTGTGCGCGGTCATCGCCGCCCGGCGGCTCGGCGCGAGCCGGATCATCGCGCTCTCCCGGACGCCCAGCCGGCGGCAGCTCGCGCAGGCCTTCGGCGCCACGGACATCCTCGACGAGCGCGGCGACGCGGCGATCGAGGCGGTGCTCGCGCGAACCGACGGCGTGGGCGTGGACGCGGCGATCGAGTGCGTCGGGACCGACGAGGCGATGCGAACCGCGCTCGCCGTCGCGCGGCCGGGGTCCACCGTCGGCTATGTCGGCGTCCCGCACGGCATCGAGCTGCCGGTGCAGCGGATGTTCTCGCGCAACGTCGGCATCCAGGGCGGGTCGGCGCCGGTCCGCCACTATCTCCCGGGGCTCGTCGACGACGTGCTCGCCGGTCGGATCCATCCCGGCCGCGTGTTCGACTTCGAGACGGACCTCGAGCACATCGACGAGGCCTACGCGGCGATGGACGAGCGCCGGGCGATCAAGTCGCTGGTGCGCGTCGGCGCGTGAGGACAGGAGGCACGCCGTGGACATCATCGACAAGCCGGCGACGACCAGGGGATCGTCGGATCGCTTCATCGGCGACGTGTGGATCGACGAGCTGGTGCACGGTGAGCCCCCGTCACGCGTCCGGGCGAGCATCGTCCGCTTCGCGCCGGGTGCCCGCAACGCGTGGCACGCGCACCCGGTCGGCCAGA
Organism: Chloroflexota bacterium; assembly: GCA_025935925.1. Classification (GTDB taxonomy): domain Bacteria; phylum Chloroflexota; class Limnocylindria; order Limnocylindrales; family CSP1-4; genus CAIXZV01. Next base: position 41,905 of record JAICUI010000013.1, on the reverse strand, counting down.
CGCTCCACGTGCTCGACGGCGTCGGCCGGATCCAGGCGCGTGGCGGCGAGCTGCTCGAGATCCGCGCCGGCGACACGATCGCGACCCCGCCCGGCGAGTGGCACTGGCACGGCGCCGCGCCCGACCACTTCATGACCCACCTCGCGGTGTTCGAGGCGGGTGACGACGGGGCGGAGTCGGCGTGGGGCGAGCAGATACCGGACCGCGACTACGGCGCGGCGGTCAGGCCCCGAGGCGGGTGAGCAGGTCTTCCACGAACCGCCGGCCATCGACCTCTGTCACGACGCGGTGCGCGGCGGGGGCGTCGGTCGCGACGGGGCCGCCGTCGCGCCGCCGGTCCACGATCGTCATCCCGCGCGACGCTTCGTCCAGGCCGACGGAGATCTCGGCGTCCAGCGACCGCGTCACGAGCGTCGGGTCCGCGAGGATGCCGGCCGCGAGCGGGTCGTGGAGCGGGCACACGCGGCGGCTCGTGATCATCTCGTAGAAGTCGAGGTAGTGGACGAGGATCCGGCCGGCCAGCGCGGCACGCGGCGCCGGTGACCGCCCGAGCCTCGCGAGGTCCTGCTCCTCCAGGCGCGTGACGTTGGTGACATCGAGCCCGACCATCGTCAGCGGCCACGTCGCCGCGAACACCAGCCGCGCCGCCTCCGGGTCGTGCCAGATGTTCGCCTCGGCGAGCGGCGTCATGTTGCCGACGCCGTGGGCAGCGCCGCCCATGATCGTGACCGCGCGGACGAGCTCCGGCAGCCTCGGCTCGAGCACGAGCGCCACAGCGAGGTTCGTCAGCGGACCCGTGGCGAGGATCTCGTATCGGCCGGGATCGGAACGGGCGAGCCGGACGAGCTGCTCGGGAGCGGACTCGCCGGACGGCTCGCGCGAGGACGCGGGCGGCGCGACGTTGCCGAGCCCGTCCGCACCGTGCACCTCGGGCGCGAGGTGGAGGTCGCGGACGAGCGGCCGCGCGGCGCCGATCGCCACGGGCGCGTCGATGTCGCACAGGTCGAACACCCGCAGGACGTTGCGCGCGGCACCGGCCGCGTCGACGTTGCCGTGGACGGTTCCCGCGGCGGCGATCCGGACCTCGGCAAACGTCGTCAGGTACATGGCGGCGATCGCATCGTCGATCCCCATGTCGACGTCGAGGATCACGTCCCGCATCTCCGAGCCCCTCCCGCACGGGTCTTGACGACAGGAATAGGGTAAACGTCAAACGACTGATGGGAGTCTAATCGTTGCGGACGCGGACCGAATCGGTGGCGCGTGAGCTCGAACGCCGGATCTCCATGGGTGAGTACCCCGTGGGCTCCCAACTCCCGGTCGAGACGGACCTTGCACGGGCCATGGGCGTGAGCCGCACGACGCTTCGCGAAGCGGTCGGCCGGCTCGTGGCGCGCGGGCTGCTGAGCCGCGAGCAGGGGCGCGGGACCTACGTCCTCGGACGCTCGGCCGGCCAGCGCATCTCGATGCTGCTCGAGGCCAACCTATCGATCAGCGACATGATCCGCGAGATGGGCATGACGCCCACGACCACGGACGTGAGCGCGGCGATCGAGGTCGCCTCGGAGGAGGTTGCGCTCGGCCTGGGGCGGCCGGGACTCGACCAGGTGCTGCTCGTCCGGCGCACGCGGGCCGCCGACGGACAGCCGGCGGTGTACTCCTGCGACTACCTGGTCGTCGAGCCCGGGTTGCCGCTCGACGCCGCGAGCTACCGCGGGAGCATCTACGAGCTCCTGGGCGGGTTCTACGGCCTTCCCGTCGCGAGCGGCCACGCGCTGCTCCGGGCGGGGATGGCCGACGAGTCGCTCGCGCGCCAGCTGGGCGTCCAGCCGGGCGACCTCACCCTCGTGCTCACGCAGGTCCACCAGCTGAGCGACGGCCGGATCGTGATGTTCTCGTACGTCCATCTGCGCAACGACATGTTCTCGGTGTACGTCCGGCGCGGGTCTCCTGACGCCGGCCGCGAGCTCGCCGCGCCCGGGCGCACCGAGCCGACTTCCCTGCAACCCGGTCCGAGCACGGAGGTGGTGTCTTGACCTACTGACGTGGTCGCCGGCCCATGGAGGGAAGGGGGGTCGGCCGTGAGTGCATCACCTGGTTGCTGAGGAGGAAGGCATGGCAGCCGTCACGACCGCTGGAAGCGCACCGAGGCGCCGATCGCAGCGGATCCCGCTCACCTACGTCGTCACGCTCGTTCCCGTCGCCGCCGCGCTGAACATCGTCGGCGGCTACATCGTCGGCCTGCTGCATCTCCCGATCTTCCTGGACATGATCGGGACCGCGGTGGTCGCCATCGTCCTGGGTCCGTGGTGGGGCGCCCTCGTCGGCGTCATCACCAACACCGGCAGCGCGTTTCTGTCCGGACCCATCGGCCTCCCGTTCGCGTTGTGCAACGTCGTCGGCGCCCTGGTCTGGGGCTACGGCGTGCGCAGCGTCGGGATGGGCCGGTCCATCCCACGGTTCTTCATCCTCAACCTGATCGTCGCCGTCGCCGTCTCGCTGACGGCGGTGCCGATCTACGTGTTCGTGTTCGGTGGCGCGACCGGCCACTTCAGCGACCTCATGACGGCCGCGTTCCTGGCGATGGGCCAGAACCTGATCGTCTCGGTGTTCTCGTCGAACATCCTCGTGTCGCTCGCCGACAAGATCATCTCGGGCTTCGTCGCCCTCGCGATCATCGAGGCGCTCCCCGAGAACCTCACCGCGGACCTGCCGCTGATCAAGGCCGCCCCCATGCGGACGGTGGCGATCGCGGCGGGTGGCGTCGTCATCGGCATCGCCGTGGCGATCGTGTCCGTGATCCTCACCTCGAACGCGTCGTAGGAGGGCTCCATGGCCGTTCAGGACACCACCCAGGCCGTCACGCAGCCCGCCGAGGACGTCTCGGAGGGGCGAACGGTCGGCACCAAGGAGCAGCTCGGCGCCGGCGTCATCGCGCTCGGCATCTTCGCGCTGCTCATGCCGTGGGCGTCAGGCGAGATCGCCGCGCTCGTCGACGGCGCCGAGCCGTACACGATCCTCAGCGGGTCGGTGATGGTCCTCGGGCTGTTCATCCTCGCCGCCGGGATCGCGATCATCGTCCAGCGCATGGACGACTGACCGCTCGCACGCATCCCGCAGGCGGGGCGCCCCCTCAGCGTCCCGCCTGCCCACTTCATCCTTCGCCGCGCGAGCGGCGCCAGCGGAGCCTGAGCTTGCCGTCCGAGCGCGCGCCGATCATCGAGTTCGACCGGGTCTCGTTCCAGTACGCGGCGTCCGACGCATATGCCCTGCAGGACATCTCGCTGACGATCGACGAGGGCGAGTACGTCGCCATCCTCGGGCTCAATGGGGCCGGCAAGACGACCCTCGAGCTGTGCATCAACGGGATCATCCCGAACATGGTCATGGGCGACCTCGAGGGCGAGGTGCGGGTCGCGGGCGTCGACGCCACCGACACGCCGGTCCGCGAGATGGCCAAGACCGTCGGGATCGTGTTCGACAACCCCGAGTTCCAGATGAGCCAGATGACCGTCGCGGAAGAGGTGGCCCTCGGGCTCGAGAACCTCGGCGTGCCGTACGAGGAGATGCGCGGCCGGATCGCCGATGCCCTCGCGATGGTGGACCTCGTCGGCTTCGACGAGCGCATGCCGCTCGCCCTCTCGGGTGGCCAGCAGCAGCGGCTCGCCATCGCGGCGGTGCTCGCGATGCGGCCGCGAATCCTCGTGATGGACGAGCCCACCTCGAACCTGGATCCCATCGGGAAGCAGGAGGTGTTCGAGATCGCGGCGCGCCTGAACCGCGACAACGGGATGACCGTCGTCATGGCCGAGCACGAGGTGGAGGTGATGGCCCGCTACGCCGACCGGGTGATCGTGCTCGACGGCGGCCGGATCGTGGCCAACGGCACGCCGCGCGAGGTGTTCGCCCAGCGCGAGCTGCTCGAGCGGATCGGGCTTCGACCGCCGCAGGCCACGGAGCTCGCCCTGTGGCTCCGGGACGGCGGAGCCGGCTGGACCGATCTGCTGCCCGTCACGGCGGACGACGCCGTGACGGCGCTCGAGACGCGGCTCGCGGGAGTGGCCCGATGACCGCCGCGGCGGACCCGGCGCAGGAACTCGCGCGCGGCGCGGATCCCCGATCGCGGCGCACCGGCGGCGATGTCGCGGTCGACATCTCGCACCTCACGTACGACTACGCGCGCGCCGGGGTGCGCGCGCTCGACGACGTCTCCGTGCAGATCCGCGCCGGCGAGATCGTGGGCGTCGTCGGCCAGAACGGGAGCGGCAAGACGACGCTCACGAAGCACCTCAACGGGCTCCTCAAGCCGACGAGCGGCCGGGTCGCGGTGGCGGGCGTCGACACCGCAGGCAAGCGCGTGCAGGAGCTCGCGGCGTATGTCGGCTACGTGTTCCAGAACCCGAACCACCAGCTGTTCGCGAGCTCGGTCGAGGTCGACCTCGGGTTCGGCCCGCGCAACCTGGGTGTCCCAGAGGACGAGATCGCGGAGCGCGTGGAGCAGGCGATCGCCTTCTTCGGCCTCGAGGCCGTCCGGGGGCAGCACCCGTACCGGATCAGCTTCCCGATGCGCAAGCTCGTCGGCATCGCGGCGATCTACACGATGCGCCCGGCGATCTTCGTCCTGGACGAGCCGTCCACCGGCCAGGACCACATCACGACGCGCAAGATCAACGAGCTCATCGGCCGGCTCCGGGAGGAGGGGTCGACGGTCATCTGCGTCTCGCACGACATGCAGCTCCTCGCCGACGTCGCCGACCGGCTGCTGGTGATGTGGAACGGCAGGCTGATCGCCGATCGGCCGCCGCGCGACGTGTTCGCCGACCGGGACGTCATGGCCCAGACCAAGCTCGAACCGCCGCAGGTGACGGAGATCTCGCTCCGGCTGCGTTCGCGGACGGGTGCACTCCCGGCGCTCGCCGTCCCGGAGCTCGCGGCGACGCTCGAGCATGCCCTGGCACGCCCCGCGAGCGGAGGGTCCTGACCGATGCAGGGAGTCGCCGTCCCGGTCTCGATGGTGGCCGGGAACTCGTTCATCCACCGGCTGAACCCGATCGCGAAGCTCGTCTGGGTCCTGGCCGTGCTCGTGATCTCCTTCGCGACGCGAAACCCGCTGTTCCTGATCGCGCTGTCCATCGTCGGGCTCGGGCTCGTGACGATGGCCGGGATCTGGCGCCAGTTCTCGCGGGTGATGCTGATCCTGCTGCCCGTCGCGACCTCGCTCATCGTGTTCCAGAGCGTGGCTCCGGCATTCCCGCAGCCGTGGACGCCGATCGCGACGATCGGGCCGTTCACCATCTACCAGGAAGGCATCTACAGCGGGCTGTCGCTGCTCGCGCGGGCGACGTCGATGACGATCTTCGCCCTGGTCATGATCATGACCACGCACCCGAGCGACCTGTTCACGTCGCTCAGCCGGCTGCACGTCCCGTATGTCCTGAACTTCATGCTCGCAATGACACTGCAGCTCATCCCGGTGCTGCAACGCGAGATCGGCGTGGTGATGAGCGCGCAGAAGTCGCGCGGGATGAAGAGCACTGGGTTCGGCGCCGTCATCCCGAGCTTCGTCCCGGTGTTCGCGGGAGCGATCGAGCGCGTCCAGCAGCTGTCGATCTCGTTGGAATCCCGGGCGTTCGGGTCCAGCGGCCACAAGACGAGCTACCGCCAGGTGGCGGTGCGCCCCGTCGACTGGGTCGTCGGGATCGCCGGGTTCGCGTTCCTCGCGGTGTGCATTGCCGTGTTCCTGAACACCGGCGCGCTCGACATGAGCCGGACGCTGATCTTCCCGCCGGCACTCGCGATCGTCCTCGTCGCCGCGGCTGCGGTGCTGTTCGTCGGCTTCATCGCCTCGGCGATCTGGGTCGTGATCCGAGCGTAGCCGCACCCTCTCCCGCCGCGCCGTCGTCGCCGCCCCTCGACCCCGTCACCCAGCCCGTACCCGATCCGGAGGTTCCATGGCCGTTCCCGGCGATGTCCAGTACCACGTCCAGCTCCGCGGTGGCGACGTCGGTCGCTACGTGTTCCTGCCCGGCGACCCCGGCCGGTGCGAATCGATCGCCGCGCACTTCGACGATGCACGGCACGTCTCGACGCACCGCGAGTACACCACCTGGACCGGGACGCTCCTCGGGGAGCCGGTCTCGGTCACGTCGACCGGGATCGGCGGCCCGTCGAGCGCGATCGCGATGGAGGAGCTCGTGCGCGTCGGCGCCGACACGTTCATCCGCGTCGGGACCTCGGGCGCGATGCAGGAGTGGATCACGCCCGGCGACCTCGGAATCGTGACCGGGGCGATCCGTGACGAGGGGACGTCGGTCCACTACCTCCCGATCGAGTTCCCGGCCGTCGCGAACCTGGACGTCACGATCGCGCTGCGCGAGGGCGCGCGCCGGACCGGCGCGACGGCGCATCTCGGCGTGTCGCAGTCCAAGGATTCGTTCTACGGCCAGCACGAGCCGGGACGGATGCCGGTCGCGAACCGCCTCAAGGATCGGTGGACCGCGTGGATGGCCGGCGGGGCGATCTGCTCCGAGATGGAGGCGGCGACGCAGTACATCGTCGCGTCCACGCTCGGCGTTCGGGCCGGCGGCGTGATGCTGATCGCCGGTCATCCCGACCAGCGCCCGATGACCGAGGAGGAGAACGCGCGCATGGACCTCGAGCTGTGCATCCGCACGGCGGTCGAGGGCCTGAAGGTGCTGATCGAGGCGGACCGGACCGCCGCGACGGGACGATGACCCGCCGATGACCACGGGCAGCGCCGCCGCGGTCGTGACGGACCACACCCGCCTGCGCCGCGGCGACGTCGGGCGGTACGTGCTGCTGCCCGGCGACCCCGGCCGGTGCGAGCCGATCGCGTCCCGGTTCGACGACCCGCGGCTCGTCGCGTCGAACCGCGAGTACACCACCTGGTCCGGGACCCTCGACGGCGAGCTCGTGAGCGTCACCTCGACGGGCATCGGCTGCCCATCGACCGCGATCGCGGCAGAGGAGCTCGTGCAGGTCGGCGCCGACACCTTGATTCGCGTCGGCACGTCGGGCGGGATGCAGCCCGGCACGCGCCCGGGCGACCTCGCCGTCGTCACTGCCGCGATCCGCGACGAGGGCACGACGATGCACTACGTGCCCGAGGGCTTTCCGGCGCTCGCCGACGTCGACGTCGTGGTCGCCGTCCGTGACGCGGCCCGCGGCCTCGGCCATCGCCACCGCCTGGGCGTGACGCAGTCCAAGGACTCGTTCTATGGCGAGGTCGAGCCGGACCGGATGCCGCTCGCGCGGCAGCTCCACGCCCGCTGGGACGCCTGGGTCGCGGGCGGCGCCATCTGCTCCGAGATGGAGTGCGCGGCGCTGTTCGTCGTCGCCGCGATCCACGACGTGCGGGCCGGCGGGCTGATGATCATGTCCGGCGGCCCCGACGCCGAGCCGTCCGACGCCCCGTTCACGCTCGACGCGCTGCTCGACACCGCCGTCGAGAGCCTGCGGCTGCTGATCGCCCACGACCGCGCGAGGACCGGCGATGGCCGAGGCTGACGTCGAGCTCCTCCGTCGCTCGCACCCGGAGTACATCGCCGCCGCGGAACGCAACCTCCGGCGGAACTACCTGCTGATGACCGGCGACCAGGCGGCGTTCGCGTTCGCCATCGCGCTGCTGTCCGAGACGACCATCCTGCCCGCGTTCGTGAAGTCGCTCACCGCGGCGCCGCTCGCGCTCGGGCTGCTCGCGGCGATCTTCGCCGTCGGCCACTACGCGCCCCAGCTCGTGGGCGCGCATCTGTCGATGGGCCGGGCGCGGCGCAAGCCGCTCGTGTTCGCGATCGCGCTTGCCGAGCGGGTCGGCATCCTCGCCATCGCGCTCGTCGCGCAGCTCCAGGGCGCCGTCGCACCGGAGGTCGTGCTCGTCCTGTTCTTCGTCGTGTTCGCGGGCTATGCGACCACGACCGGCCTGATCGGTCCGCCGTACGGCGAGCTGTTCTCCAAGTCGATCGTCCGCTACCGCGGCCGGTTCTACGGCGGCGTCCAGCTCCTGGGCGGCCTCCTCGGCGCGATCGGCGCGCTCGTCGCCACCCGCATCCTCGCCTCGCTCCCCGAGCCAACAGGGATCCAGGTCGTGTTCTGGATCGCGTTCGTGCTGTCGTTCCTGTCGCTCGGGTTCATCTGGAACTTCCGGGAGGAGCCGTTCCCGGATGCGGCCCCCCGGGAGCCGTTCTTCGTGCTCGTGCGCGGCGTCCCGGCGCTCCTCCGGCGGCACGCGGCGTATCGCTGGTTCCTCGCCGGCCGGAGCGTCGTCGCGCTCGGGACGATGGGCGTCGGGTTTCTCGCGGCGTCGGCGCTCGACCGCGGCCTGACCGCCGCCGACGCGGCGCTGTTCGCCTCGTTCCTGCTCGTCGCACAGTCCCTTGGCGGCCTCGGCCTCGGCCTCATCGGCGACCGCTTCGGGTGGAAGGTCGTCCTGCTCACGACGGGGCTCGCGCTGACGCTCGCGATGCTCGTCGCGATGGTCGCGGTCGGGGTTCCGGCGTTCGGGCTCGCGTTCGCGCTCGTCGGGCTCGCCAACGCGGGCGCGATGACGTCCGATCCGAACCTGACGTTCGAGGTCGCGCCCCCGGAGGACACCAGCCGCTACCTCGGGATCACCAGCACGCTGATCGCGCCCGCGCTGATCGTCGCGCCGCTGCTCGGCGCGGCCATCGCGGGCGCCACCTCGTACGCGGTGGTGTTCGCGGTCTCGGCGGCGCTCGCGCTTGCGGGCATGGTGGTGGTCGCCGTGCGGTTCACGGAGCCGCGCCATGCGGCCGCGACGGCGAGGACGGCAGCGATCGAGATGCAGGGCTGATGGAGGGGGAGGCATGACCCGGCCGCTGTTCGTCCTCGATCACGACGGGGGCGTGGACGACTACCTCACGCTGTTGCTCGCGCTGACCTTCGAGTCCCACGACCTGCTCGGGGTCGTCGTCACGCCGGCCGACTGCTACATCGAGCCCGCCGTGTCCGCGAGCCGCAAGATCTGCGACCTCGCCGGGCGCCCGGAGGTGCCCGTCGCGAGGAGCCGGGTCCGCGGCCTCAACCCGTTCATGATCGAGGCGCGTCGCGACTCGTTCTCCGTCGACATCCTGCCGGTCCTGAACGAGCACGACGACGTCCGGACGAAGGAGGTCGGCGAGCCGGGCGAGCGGTGGCTGGCGAGCGTGCTCGCCAGCGCGCCGGCGCCCGTCACGATCCTGTGCACGGGCCCGCTGACGACGATCGCGGCCGCCCTGCGTGTCGACGCGGGCGTCGAGTCGAGGATCGAGCGGATCGTGTGGATGGGCGGCGCGCTGCGCGTGAAGGGCAACGTGGACCCGTGGAAGGAGGGCGGCCAGGACGGCTCGATGGAGTGGAACGTCTACTGGGACCCCATCGCGGCGGCCGAGGTCTTCGCCACGCCCATCCCCATCGTGATGTGCCCGCTCGATCTCACCAATCGCGTCCTGATGACGACGGGCTTCCTGAAGACCCTCGGCCGGCGGCGGCGATATGCGTTCTCGGACCTCGCTGCGCAGTGCTACGCGCTGGTCGCGCACCAGACCTACTACTTCTGGGACGTCCTCACGGCCGCGTACGTCGAGTGGCCGGAGCTGTTCGCCACCACCGCGGAGCACGTGACCCTGATTCCCGACGGACCGAGCCAGGGCCGCACCGCGCTGGATCCCGCCGGGCGGCCGGTCACGGTCATGAGCGACGTCGACCTCGACGGCTTCTACCGCAACGTGCTCGGGCGGTGGGAGCGATGACCACGGACCGGGCCGCGCAGCCACCCGACGGGGGCGTCGACGACTGGTCGCCGGCCAGCCTCTCGGCACGGATCCAGCACACGCTGATCCGCGCCGACGCCACGCGAAGCGACGTCGAGCGGCACTGCGAGGAGTGCGTGGAATTCGGGTTCGACGCGGCGATGGTCGGGGGCGCGTGGGTCCCGCTGGCGGTCGCGGTCCTGCGCGGCACGGGCGTGAAGGTCGCGTCCGCCGTCGACTTTCCCGGGGGCTCGATGAGCACCGCGGGCAAGGTCGCCGAGGCGCGCAGCCTCGCGCACGCGGGCGCGGTCGAGCTCGACGTCATGCCCGCCGTCGGGTGGCTGCTGAGCGGCGACGAGGCCGGATTCCGAGACGACCTCCGCGCGGTCGTCACCGCGGCGGCCCCCGCGTCGGTGAAGGTGATGCTCGAGCTGCCGCTGCTGTCTCCGGACCAGCGCGACCGCGCGGTGGACCTCGCGGTCGAGGCCGGGGTCCGCTGGGTGAAGAACGCGAGCTCCAGCGCGGTCGGCATCGCGTCGCCGGAGGAGATGCGCTACTTGCGCGGCCGGGTGCCGCCGGGCGTCGGCGTGAAGGGATCGGGCGGGATCAAGCACCGCGCGCACGCCATCGCGCTCCTCGAGGCCGGCGCCGACCTCGTCGGCTCGAGCGCGGGGATCGCGATCGTGCGCGGCACCGACGGCGCCACGAGCTACTGATGCCGGTGCGGCCCGTCATCACGGTGGTCGGCAGCTACGCCGTGGGCCTCGTGATGCGGATCGACCGGGCGCCGGCGGCCGGCGAGACCGTGATCGGATCGGCGTTCGCCGAGGGCCCGGGCGGCAAGGGCAGCAACCAGGCGATCCAGGCGGCCCGGCTCGGGGCGGACGTCGCGCTCGTCGTCGCAATCGGCCGCGATGCGTACGGCGACGCGGCGCGCGCGCTGTGGGCGGCCGAGGCCCTCAGGCTCGACCACGTCCTGGTGCGAGACGGCGTCCCGACCGGCGCTGGGTTCGTTCTCGTCGAGCCGGACGGCCAGAACCGGATCGTCCTCGACCCGGGCGCGAACGCCGGTCTCGTCCCGACCGAGGTCGAATCGGCACGCGACCGGATCGGCGCGAGCGGCGCGGTCGTCGCGCAGCTGGAGATCCCGGTCGAGACCGCCATCGCGGCGATGCGCGAGGCGAGGTCCCACGGGGTGCCCGCGATCCTCAACCCCGCGCCGGCGCGACCGATCGAGGCGGAAGCCCTCGCGTCCGTCGACGTGCTGACGCCGAACGAGACGGAGCTGCGCATCCTCGCGGGCCGCGGCCCGGACGCGGCTGGCGCCGACCTCGACGACTGCCGGCGGCTGCTTCGCGACGGCGTGCGCTGCGTCGTGCTGACGCGGGGCGAGGCGGGCGCGCGCATCGTCCGCGACGACGGCGTGCTCGACGTCCCGTCGCCCGCGGTCGACGTCGTCGACACGACGGGCGCCGGCGACGCGTTCAGCGCGACGCTCGCCGTGGCGGTCGCGGCCGGGGAACCGATCGAAGCCGCCGTGCGACGCGCTGTGGTCGCGGGGGCGCTCGCCTGCACCAGGATGGGCGTGGTGCCGGCGCTTGCCACGGGTGACGAGATCGAGGCGCTCCTTGCGGTGCGCGCAGGAAGGGGATGACGCGGATGACGATCGCTCTCGGACCGGCCGCGGTGTGGTCGGGGCTGGACCACCTCTCGATCGACGAGGCCCGCGACTTCGTCCGGCGCGTCGATGCGGCCGGGTACGACGCGTTCTGGACGCGCGAGGGGTTCGGCCGGGAGCCGTTCTCGTTCCTCGCCGCCGTCGCGGCATCCAGCGATCGGCTGACGTTCGGCACGTCGATCGCGAACATCCACGCGCGCGACGCCGCCGCGATGCGCGCAGCCGCCGCAACGCTGATGGAGGTCACGGCGGGCCGGTTCGTGCTCGGCCTCGGCGTCAGCCATGCGCCGTGGGTCGAGGGCATCCGCGGGCACGACTACGGCTCGCCGGTCCAGGTGATGCAGGGCTACCTCGAGGCGTACGGCGCCGCCCCGTACCGGGTCGCGACGCCGTTCGGGATGCCCCCGGTCCTGCTGGCCGCGCTGCGGTCGCGGATGCTCCGGCTCGCGGGCGAGCGCGCTGACGGCGCCTTCCCGTACCTCGTCCCGTCGACGGCCGTCGCCGGGATGCGGCGCGCGCTCGACGAGGCTGCCGCCGACGCCGGCCGACCGACGCCGGCGCTCGTCGTCGCGCAGGGTGTCCTGCCCGAGTCCGACCCGGCCGTCGCACGCGCCGCCGGTGCGGCGTGGCTCAAGAACTACCTCGGGCTGCCGGCGTACCTCGCGAGCTTCCGCGCCCTCGGCTTCGTCGACGAGGACTGGACGCCGGAGCCATCGGAACGCCTCATCGACGCGATCGTCTCGTGGGGGCCGCCGGACCGGATCCGGGAGCGGCTCCGGTCGATCGTCGACGCAGGCGCCGACCAGGTCGCCGTCGTCCCGCTGCAGCGCGACGGGGTCCCGGGCAGCGCCGAGGCGTTCGAGGCCGTCGCGCCGCCGTGGTGAATTCGGACGTGACGGCCGTGGAGCTCGGGTTCACGCTCCAGTGCGACTTCGATGGACCGCGGACCGCCGCGATCGCGCGCGCCGCCGAGGCGGCCGGGTTCGCCTACGGGTGGCTGTTCGACAGTCCGCTCCTGTGGCGCGATCCGTACCCGCTCCTGACGCTCATGGCGACCGCGACCAAGCGGCTCCGGCTCGGCACGTGCGTGACGAATCCCTCGACGCGCCACCCGACGACGACCGCGGCCACGCTCGCGACGCTCCAGGAGCTGTCGGGCGGGCGAATCGACCTCGGGATCGGGCGCGGCGACAGCGCCGTCCGGTTGCTCGACGAACGCCCGGCGACGCTCGACGAGACCGGTGAGGCGATCCGCGTGATCCGGGATCTCGTCGCCGGGCGCAGCGTGACGTACGGGTCGTACGTGAGCCGCCTCGTGTACGCGCCGGGCGCACCGTTGCCCGTGTGGCTCGCGGGCTACGGTCCGAAGGCGCTGGAGCTCGCGGCGCGGGTCGCCGATGGCGTCATCCTGCAGCTCGGCGATCCGGCGCTCGTCGGCTGGATGGTGGGCCGCGTGCACGACGCGCTCCGCCGTGCCGGGCGGGACGACGCCGCGTTCCGGATCCAGGTCGCGGCGCCCGCGGTCCTCGGAGACCGCGCGGCCACGCGCGACGGCGTCCGCTGGTTTCCGGCCCTCGTCGCGAACCACGTCATCGACCTGCTGCGGCGCGAGGACCCGGCGACCCTGCCGCCGGACCTCACGGGCTACGTCGAGGCGCGCGGCGACTACGCCTACGTCCCGCAGCACGACGGCGATTACGCCTTCGTGGACGACGCGACCGTCGACCGGTTCTGCATCCTCGGCGGGATCGAGGAGCATCGCGCGCGGATCGACGACCTGCGGCGCGCGGGCGCCACCCAGGTGAACCTCTACCTGATGGTCGATGAGCCCGAACCGGTGCTGCGGGCCTATGGCGAGGCGGGGATCGCGCGACCTACTTGACGGTGACGGTCGCCTTCATCGTCGAGTGGATCGAGCAGTGATACGTGAACGTGCCCGCCGTCGAGAACGTCTGGCTGAACGTCTGCCCCGTGCTCAGGGACTTGCTGTCGAACGAGCCGTCGTCGGCCGTGACCGTGTGGCTGGCGGAGTCCTGGTTCGTCCACGTCACCGTCGTGCCGACCGGCACCTCGAGCGTCGCCGGGCCGAACGCGAAGTTCTGGATGGTGACGGCGTTGCCGCCGCCCCCGCCGCCGGCCGGCGACGCCGCGCTGCTCGCGGCGGGCGCGGAGGTGGGCGCGGTCGTGGCGGCGGGCGATGACGAGCTGGATCCGCAAGCCGCGAGCGCGACGGCGAGCGCGACGATCGTGGCGAGGAGGGCGGGACGCGGGCGGGACCGGAACATCGTGGGCTCCTGGAGCTGTTGTTGATCTCGCCCTCGACTACGCCTTGGGGCGACGGCCGGATCTTGGCATGCTTCCGGCCCTCGGACGCGACGCCCCACGGCGGGTCTACCGGGACGCGTCTCCACCGGACGCCGGACCGGGCCGGGCGGCCGCGCCACCGTCCTCGAGCGGCCCGGCGTACTCGCCGGACGCCGGCGCGATCGGCTCCTCGTCGCTGCTGCGCAGGACCACGATGCCGCCCGCAGCGATCGCGAGCGCGCCGGCCACGGCGCGCAGCTCGACCGGCTCCAGGAACACGATCGCGCCCACGAGGAACGCCCACAGGACCGACAGGTAGCCGAGCGGTGCGAGGTCGCTCGCGCGTCCCCAGCGGTACGCGGCGACGAGCAGCCGGTGCCCGCTGAGCGCCATCACGCCGACGAGGCCGATGGCGGCCCACTGGCCAGGCGACGGCACCGACGCTGTGGGCACCGCCGCGAACAGGACCGTGCCCGCGACCATCGGCACGAGACCCGACCAGAACATCGTGACGCCGGGCGGGTCCCCACGGAGCGCGCGCGTGAGCAGTGTGAACAGGGCGAAGATCACGGCGTTCGCGAGTGGAACGAGGACGGCGAGGTCGAGGTGGGCCGGGTCCAGGCCGACCATGACGAGCACGCCGGCGAATCCGACGACGGCGCCCAGGATCGCGGCACGGGTCACGCGCTCGCCGAGCAACGGCCCGGCCAGCGCGACGACGATCAGCGGCGTGGTCGAGGACAGGGTGCTGACCTCGGCGATCGGCAGCAGCGACAGGGCCGTGAAGTACGTCGCGGTCGTGCCGAACATCGCGAGGCCACGCGCGAGCTGCGCCCAGGGATGCGCCGTCGCGAGCAGCCGCCGCGGGGAGCGTCCGCCGGCGACCAGGACCACGACCGAGAGATACGCGAGGTTCCGGCCGAACACGACGTCCACGACCGGCACGTCGGAGACCAGCACCTTCGTGAGCGAGTCGGTGGTGATGAACACGAGGCTGGCCGCGACGTAGATCAGGGCGCCGCGCCGGGTGGGGGAGAGGCGGCTGAGCGTCGCGGCGAACCGGTTCACGGCGGCAGGGCGGTTCGCGCCCGCGCGCGCCGTCACGCGGGCAGCGGGTCCGTGAACGCCCCGAGCTCGTCGAAGCCGATGGCCGTCGCCGGCCGGACGACCTCGCAGACGCCCGACGCCTCGAGCTCCGGGAGCAGCGCCACCGACGCGTAGAGCCACTCGAGGTGCTTCGTGTCGAGCAGGCGGACGATGCGCGCCGTCCCGGGCTCGACCTTGATGCAGCAGGCGAGGGCGACGTCCAGGGCGTCCGCGTCCGTCTCGGCGGTCAGCGCGATCCGGGCGCCCTCCGGCGTCTTGGCGGTGATGCAGTTCATGTACGTCTTCGCAGCGTCCATCCGGTCGACGGCGTGCCGCAGGACGACGTCGGCCATGCCGATGCCGACGGCGTTGCCGTCCGTCTCGTCCGTCAGGTCGCGCACCACGATCCGCTGGATCGCCGGCGGCCGGCCGGTCGGCCCGGTGTAGTAGCGGCCGACCACGTTGGAATCCATGCCGAGCCCGCTCACGTCCTTGCCGATGCGGTCGAGGATGAGGACGTCGAGCGCCGGCACGGGGATCCGCGCGAGCGACGCATCCGCCTCGTGCAGCAGCTCACGCTCGCGTGCTTCGAGCCCCGCGGACGGGACCGCCTCGATGCGCCGCAGCCGGGCGTGCGCGTTCTCGAGCAGCGCGATGCCGAACGGGATCGACCGCCGGCGCATGGTGAACGCGGCGACGGCGGGGATGAGGTCGGCGAAGACGGGGAAGCCCTGCCCGTGGAAGGTGTCGGCGCCGCGCTGCTTGCTCATGCCGATGGCGATCATCTTCAGCAGCCCGCTCGCGATGGGCCCCTGGAAGTCCGTGTGCGGCTTGACCCGGTTGACGGGGATGATGACGTCCGCCTCCTCGGCGGCATGCCGGTCGAGGTACACGGGGATCGCGCCGTCCACCTCGCCGAGGCGGACGGTGTCCATGCTCGATCGGATCTCGCAGCCGATGGCCGCCTCGGTGATTCCGAGCGACGCGAGCACCGCGAGCTGGCCGTCCGCGGTCGCGCCGCCGTGGCTGCCCATGGCCGGGATCGCGAACACGTCGAGGCCCCGGGAGCGAAGGGCCGCCACCGTTGCCCGGGCGACGTCGGCGATCCGGTCGATGCCGCGGCTGCCGACGGCGACGCACGCGGTGCCGCTCGACGGGAGCAGGTGCGCACAGCTCGCGACCGCCGCGGCGACGGCGTCGTCGACGTCGGCGATCTCGGTCGCGTCCAGCCGCTGGCGCACGAGGGCCCACGCCGGGAGCCGGCCGCGACGGAAGACCGCGAACGGGTCGTGGGCCTGTGCCGCCATCAGATCGTCATCGCGCTGAACCCGCCGTCGACACGCACGATCGAACCCGTCACGTAGCCCGACGCCGCGTCCGAGGCCAGCCAGACGGCCGTTCCGACGAGCTCGTGCGGGTCCCCCAGCCGGCCCGCCGGCGTGTGGGTCATGATCGCGCGCAGCCGCTCCTCGTCCAATAGCTTTCGGTTCTGCTCCGCCGGAAAGAAGCCCGGCGCGATCGCGTTCACCCGGATGTGATGCGGCGCCAGCTCGCGGGCGAGGTACTGCGTCAGATTGTTCAACCCGGCCTTGGCGACGGAGTAGGTGAGGACGCGTGACAACGGCGGTCCGGACGACGCCGACGAGATGTTGATGATCGACCCGCCGCGGCCGTTGCCGATCATCGCGCGTCCGAAGACCTGGCACGCGACGAACACCGACGTGAGGTTCGAATCCAGGAGCTGGTGCCACTCCTCGAGGGTCAGCTCGAGGAAGGGGGTGGAGCTGTTCACGCCCGGTGCGTTCACGAGGATGTCCACGCTGCCGAGCTGGGACTGGATCTGGTCGCAGGCGCGCTCGACGCTGGCCGGATCGGTCGCATCGAGCGTGACGCCGATCGCTCGCACGCCGGCTGCCTCGAGCGCCGAGACCCGGGACGACGCCCGGTCCTCCGAGCGCCCGAGGACCGCGATGTCGGCTCCGGCGGCGCCCAGACCGTGCGCGATGGCGCCGCCCAGGACGCCGGTCCCGCCGATGACGGCCGCGACCCGCCCGCCGAGATCGAACACCCCCGTCACCGCCATGTCGGCCATCGCCTCGCACTCGTCGCGCCGGTCGGGATTGGGCCCCGACGGGATTGCCTGACACCGGCGTGCGGCGCCCAGTATGGCACTTGCCCGGTCACTGTCCAAGGGTCTACTGTTGGACAATCAACCGCGAGACCTGGTCGAGAGGGGCGTCGTGACGCAACACGTGTTCCACCCCGGCGATGCCATCCGGTACCGCTATCCGACGCACACCAACGACCTGATCATGGACCGCAGCCAGGGGACGGCGGCCGAGGCGTTCTTCGTGATCCTCGAGCCCGGCGAGGCGCCCCCGGTGCACTCGCACCCGGACGCCGAGCAGGTGTTCTTCGTCCTCGAGGGCGAGGGCGATCTCGGCATCGGCGCCGACCAGGCACAGCACCACCCGCTCCGCGCCGGCGACTTCGTCAGCACCCCGCCCGGCGTTCCGCACTCGGTTCGCTGCGTCGGCGACGCCCGGTTCGTGTACCTCAGCATCGACTGCTTCACCGCGGGCGCTCCGGCCGAGGAGCCCACCTGGGACAGCCACGTGCGCGTGATGTGCGCCACCAACGGCTGGGACTTCGACGCCGTCAAGCAGGGCCTGGTGCCGCCGGAGCAGCAGGCGATCCGTCAGCGCTGACCGATGCGGGCCGGTCGTCGCCCGCGCCCGGAGGAGGGTGGACTTGATCAGCAGGTACGGCGACCTCGCCGTCAGCCCCGAGCCGTACGCCGACTACCGACCGGTCTTCGAGACCAAGCGGCTCAACGTCACGCATGTCCGCATCCACCCCGGCGACACCGTGCCGGCGCACACGCATGCGGACGAGGACCAGGTCTACTACGTCGCGACCGGCGCGGGGTTCGTGGTGCTCGACGGCGTCCGCACGGAGGTCGCGGCCGGCGACTGCGTGCTCATCCCGCTCGGCACCGAGCACGAGATCACGAACACCGGCACCGAGCCCCTGGACTACGTGTTCTTCGTGGTGTTCGTCCCGGAGCGCGCATGACCACGATCGTCCGCAACCGGCTGCGAACCGACGTCCTTCCGGACCGCGCCGCGATGGGCGCGGCAGCTGCGGAGCACGCGGCCGGACGGCTGCGCGAGCTGCTCGCGGCCCAGGAGCGCGTCCGCGTGATCTTCGCCGCCGCGGCGTCGCAGACGGAGCTCCTCGACGCGCTCGCCGGGTGCGACGGCATCGACTGGTCGCGGGTCGACGCGTTCCACCTCGACGAGTACGTCGGTCTTCCGCTCGGCGACGAGCGATCGTTCGGGACGTGGCTCGACCGGCACATCTGGTCGCGCGTCCGGCCCGCCCGGATCGAGAAGCTCGACGGCGGCAACCCCGCCGGCGCCGACGCCGAGGCCGACCGCTACGGCGCCCTGCTGGCCGACGGCGGCATCGACCTCGCGCTGCTCGGGATCGGCGAGAACGGCCACGTGGCGTTCAACGATCCGCACGTCGCCGACTTCGCCGATCCACGCGCGGTGAAGCCGGTCGAGATCGACGACACGAGCCGCAACCAGCAGGTCCGTGACGGCGCGTTCGAGCGCGTCGAGGACGTTCCGCGCCAGGCCCTGACCGTCACGATGTCCACGATCCTCGCCTGCCGGGTCATCACCCTCGTGGTGCCCGGCGCCCAGAAGGCGACGGCCGTCGCCGCGGCGCTCGACGGCCCGGTGACCACGGCGTGTCCGGCGTCCGCGCTCCGCGGGCACCCCGACGCGCGCCTGTTCGTCGATACGGCCGCCGCCGCCCGCATCAGCCGCTGATCCCGCCGGCCGCCGGCGGCCGACGAGCCCGGGAGGAACGCCATGGCCAGCCTCGCAACCCACGGCACGCTCGCGATCCGCGGCGGCACGCCCGTCCGGACCCGGCCGTTCGGCGGCTGGCCGGTGTTCGGCCGCGAGGAGGAGGAGGCGCTGCTCGCGGCGCTCCGGTCGGGGACCTGGGGCTCGCTCGACGGCGAGCTCGTCAAGCGCTTCGAGCAGGAGTTCGCGGCGTTCCAGGGCGCGCGCTTCGGGATCGCGTGCGTCAACGGCACGCTCGCCCTTTCCGTGGCACTGAAGGCGGTCGGCATCGGACCCGGTGACGAGGTCCTCGTCCCGCCGTACACGTTCATCGCGACCGCAAGCGCGGCGCTGATGATCGGCGCGATTCCCGTGTTCGTCGACGTGGACCCCGAGACGCTGCTCATCGATCCCTCGCTGATCGACGCCGCCGTCACGCCCCGGACGAAGGCGATCATCCCGGTCCATCACGCCGGCGCTCCCGCCGACATGGACGGCGTCATGGCCGCCGCCCGGCGGCACGGGCTGCGCGTCATCGAGGACGCCGCGCAGGCCCACGGCGCCGCGTGGCGGGGAACGCCCGTCGGCGCGATCGGCGACGTCGGCACGTTCAGCTTCCAGTCGTCGAAGACGATCAACGCCGGCGAGGGCGGGGCGATGGTGACCAACGATCCAGAGCTCGACGAGCTGCTGTGGTCGTATCGCAACGTCGGCCGCCGGCGGGGCGGGGAGTGGTACGAGCACGTCCGCCTGGGCTGGAACCTGCGCATGACCGAGTTCCAGGCGGCGGTGATCCTCGAGCAGATGAAGCGCTACCCGGCGCAGCGGGCGCACCGCGCCGAGAGCGCGGGGTACCTCGACGAGCGCCTCGCCCGGATCCCGGGCGTCGTGCCGCTCAAGGTGCCGGAGGGCGTCACCTCGCACGCGTGGTACTCGTACCACTGGCGGTGGCTCGGCGCGGCCGACGGCGGGCTGCCCAAGCGCGAGCTCGCGGAGGCGCTGAAGGCCGAGGGGATCCCGGTGTTCGCGGGCTACGTGCCGCTCAACCGCAACCAGGCGATCCGGGACGAGATCGCGCGCCTCGGCGGGGCGGAGCCGGCGGACTGCCCGGCCGCGGAGCGCGCCGAGGCCGAGGAGATCCTCATGTTCTCGCTGCCGATCCTCATGGGCAGCCGCGAGGACCTCGACGACGTCGTCGCGGCGGTGGCGAAGGTGGCCGCGGTCCGCGCATGACGGCCGACGGCGTGCTCCGGATCGGGCTGGTCGGCGCGGGCGCCATCTCCACCCAGCATCTCGAGGCGATCGGGGCGCTCGAGGGTATGGCGGTCGCGGGCATCGTCAGCGCGTCCGCGGAGCGGGCGCGCGCGGCTGCGGAGCCGCGCCGCGTCCCGTGGTGGACGCGGCTCGGCGACCTCCTCGAGCGGGACGACGTCGACGCCGTGTCGATCTGCACGCCGTCCGGCCTGCACGCGGCGCAGGCGCTGGCGGCGCTGCGAGCCGGCAAGCACGTGCTCGTGGAGAAGCCCCTGGCCCTCGCGATCGCCGATGCCGACGCCGTCGGCCGTGAGGCGCGACAGCGCGGGCTGACGGCTGGCGTCATCTCGCAGCGCCGGTTCGAGCCCGTGGTGAGAGCCATCAAGTCCGCGGTCGACGACGGTCGCCTCGGCCGGCTGTCGCTGCTGATCGCGGAGGGGCTGTACCACCGGCCGCAGGCGTACTACGACAGTGCCGCCTGGCGCGGGACGCGCGAGCTCGACGGGGGCGTGCTGATGAACCAGGCGATCCACACGATCGATCTCGTGCGCTGGATCGGGGGACCGGTGGCGTCGGTGTCGGGCCACGTCGCGACCCTCGGCCACGCCATGGAGGCCGAGGACACCGCGTCGATCAGCCTGCGCTTCGCCTCGGGCGCGCTGGGCTCGATCGTCGCGACGACGTGCGTCGACCCCGAGCAACCGGTCGAGCTCCGGGTGTACGGGGACGCCGGCCGCGTCCGGCTCGTGGGCGAGGAGCCCGTCGAGTGGGACGTGCCGGGCATGGCGCCGCCGGAGCGTCCGGCCGAGGCCGCGCCGGAGGGCGTCGGCGCGACCCGCACGTGGGGCACGAATGCCGTGGGCTATCTGCGCCAGTACGCCGACTTCGCGGACGCCGTCCGGACGGGCCGCCCGCCCGCGGTGACCGCAGGCGACGGACGCAACGCGGTCGAGATCGTCGCCGCCGCCTACGACGCCGACCGGACGGGCGCGAGCGTCGCGATCGGGCGGGCCGGCGCATGAAGGTCGGCGCCGCAAAGGTCGACATCACGCCGCCGCTCGGGATGACGCTCGAGGGCTACGAGGTCCGGACCGATGGCGCCGCGGGCGTCCACGACCCGCTCCATGCCCGGGCGATCGTCGCCGAGGCAGCGGACGGCACGACCGTCGCGCTCGTCGTCGCGGACCTGATCCAGGTCGACCCGCATCTCCAGGAGCTCGTGGCCGCCGAGGTCCTCGCCCGCACCGGCATTCCGCGCGAGCGGATCCAGCTTGCCGGCACCCATACGCACAGCGGCCCGATGCTGCGCGAGCCCTCGGAAGCCGAGGCGGCGATCGGCCGCGGGATCGCCCGTGCCGTGGCCCAGGCGTGGGAGACGCGGCGCGAGGCGGTGGCCGCGGTGGGCATCGGCGAGGTGACGGGCATCGGAGCCAACCGGCGGCCGGGTGGTGGTCCGGTGGACGACCGCGTCACGGTGACCCGCTTCGACGGCGCCGACGGGCGGCCGATCGCGACGCACGTCAACTACGGCTGTCATCCGACGACGCTCGGGCCGAACAACCTCCTGTACAGCGCCGACTACCCGGGCGTCGTGTGCCGCCTCGTCGACGAGGCCGTCGGCGGCGTGACGGTGTTCTCGACTGGGCCGCAGGGCGACGTGAACCCGGGAGGCTACTCGCCGGAGGGCAGCATGGTCGGCGTCGTCGTTCCGTGGCGGACGTTCGAGTCCGCGGAGCGGTATGGCCGTGTGATCGCGGACTGCGCCATCGACGTGCGGGCGCGGGTCGTGCCGGAACCGAGCGACCGCGCGTGGGGCGACTCGCGCGTGGTGGACCTGCGCCGGAAGCCCCTTCCGGATCCCGCGGCAGCGCAGCGGGTGGCGGTCCTGGCCCGCGAGACCGCCACGACCGTCGCCGGGGCCGGCCTGACCCCGGACGCCACGTACCACGCGCAGCTGGCCGCCGCGTACGCAGAGATGCTCGCCGCGCAGGCTGCCGAGGACGCGCCGGACGCGCCCGTCCGGATCCGGGCGAGCGCGCTCGCGATCGGACCGCTGCTCCATCTCGGCGTGTCGGGCGAGCTGTTCGTCGCCCTCGGCCAGCGGATCCGGAGCGCCCTGGGCGAGGACACGACGTGCATCGCCGCGCTGTGCGACGGCACGGTCGGCTACATCCCGACCGCCGAGGCGTTCGCCGAGGGCGCCTACGAGCCGAATGCCAGCCTGCTCATGCCCGGGGAAGGGGAGCGCCTCGTCGAGGCGATCGTCGAGCTCGCCTCGCATGCCCCGGCCGCCTGACCCGACCAGAACCGCAGCCACCGGAGGATCGACAGGATGACCGACCCGATCTACCCCCGCTACCTCGAGCGGGCCACGGCCCTGCTGGAGCGCATCGCCGCCGAGGAGGGCGAGGCGATCCAGCGCGCGGGGCAGGCCGTCGCGGACCGCATCGCCGGGGATCGCCTGATCTACGTGATCGGCCCGGGCGGGCATTCGCAGATCGGCGCGGAGGAGGTCTTCTCGCGGGCGGGCGGCCTCGCGTGCATCGTGTCCTTCATCGACGACGGGTTCTATCTCGGGCACGGGGCCGCGCGGTCGATGGCGATCGAGCGGACGCCGGGCTACGCGAAGGCGATCCTCAGCCACCCGGAGCTCGCTGCGGGCGACGTGCTGATCATCGTCAACGCCTACGGCATCAACGCCGCGACGATCGACAGCGCGCTCATCGGCCGCGAGCTGGGGCTCACGACAATCGGCGTCACGTCGATCGAGAACCAGCGCGGCCTGCCGCAGGGTCATCCGAGCCGCCATCCCAGCGGCAAGGACCTGTGCGACCTCGTCGACATCGTCGTGGACACGAAGATGCCGCTCGGCGACGCCGTCATGCAGCTCGACGGCGTCAAGGAGAAGGCGGGTCCCGTGTCGACGATGGTCAACGCCTTCACGCTCAACGCGATCATGCTCGAGGCGATCGCGGAGCTCGCCCGGCGCGGGATCGAGCCGCCGCTCTGGCGCAGCTCCAACAGCCCGGGCGGGGACGAGGCGAACGTCGCCGTGACCGCGCGCTACCGCGACCGGGTCCCGCACCTCTAAAGATGCGGCGCGAGGACGGGTGTCGATGAGCGCGACCCAGGCCGACCAGGTGGCCGTGATCCCGCGGCGCGACCTTGCGGCTCGACTGTCGAATGACTTACTGTCCGACAATCGAGCAGCAGGAGGGGCGCTCACGATGACGCTGCGTCGGCCGGAGACCCTGACGACCGCGGTCGCGACCTATATCCGCGACGCCATCGTGCAGGGGGACCTTGCGCCGGGCCAGCGGCTGCCCGAGGTGACGCTCGCGGCGCAGCTCGAGACGTCGCGCGGCACGGTCCGCGAAGCGCTCCGGACCCTGGCCGACAGCGGCCTCGTGCAGGTCGAGCCGCGGCGAGGTGCCTTCGTCTCCCAGCTGTCGGTGCGAGCCACCTGGGAGATCACGAGCATGCGCGCGCTGCTCGAGCCGTACGCGGCGCGGCTCGCGCTCGAGGCGGCGGGCTCCGACCCCGGCCTCCATGCCGAGGTCCGGGCGGCGTTCGACGTGCTCAAGGCGGCGGTGACCTCCGAGAACCCGGACCCGGTGGCCGTGGCCGACGCGGACGTCGCCTTCCATCGCAGCGTCTTCGCCCGCTGCGGCCACGAGATGCTCCTCAGCCAGCTCGAGACGCTCCAGGCGCTGTCCCGCCGGATCGTGCTCACCAACCAGATCTCGTCCGCCGACGCGCCGACGCTCGTCGCGCAGCATGCGCCGATCGCCGACGCGGTCGAGCTGCGCGACCCCGAGCTGCTCGAGTCGGCGGTCCGCACGCACGTCATCGAGGCCGGCGAGCTGCTGATGACCCGCATGGCACCGCTCGAGCCGACGCGCACCAAGCGGGCGACGCCAACCACCTTCAGCCTGGGGCGCTGGCCGTCCGGCGCGTCCCCCCACCCGAGAGGCACCGCCGCCCGTCCAGCCCGTCGCTAGCGCACGTCCATGTTCCCCCGGCCGCCATCGCGGCAGCCGCGTGGACCGATCATCGGCCGCTTCAGGAGGAGGGCGTCCTTGTTCGTGGGAGTTCCCAGCGATCGTCGAAGATGCGCACCCGGAGGAGAGGAATGAGTCGTCGAACTGGTTCATGGATCAAGGCATTCGCGGTGGGGTCGTCGATGGCCATCGCCGTGATGGCCTGCGGCTCGACCGCCGCGACCCAGCCGCCCGCGAGCGCCGGCGGCGGAGGCGGCGAGAGCGCGACGCCGGCCAGCGCGGCGCCGGCGAGCGCGCCGGCTGCCGCCGACGCCTGTGGCACCGACCCGATCACCCTCAACGTGTGGGGCGGCTACCCGGAGATCGACCCCGTCTACAAGGCGGCCGGCGAGGCATTCACGAAGCTGCACCCGAACGTCTCGTTCACGGTGTTCAGCACCGACCTTCGCGGCTTCGAGCAGAAGCTGACGACCGCGATCCCGTCGAACACGGCCGGTGACGTCATCGTCCGGACGACGAACTTCCTGTCGCGGTTCATCGACCAGGGCAGCCTCCAGAAGCTGCCCGACGACATCAAGTCCGCGGTCACGACGAGCGGCTACCACCCGGCCGTCCTCAAGGACAACACCTACAACAACGACATGTGGGGCATGCCGCTGTTCACGGGTGGCACGGCCGTCTACTACAACACCGACATGTACGGCGCGGCCGGGATCACGGACCCGCCGACGACGTTCCAGGCGCTGATCGACAACGCGAAGAAGACCTTCAAGGTCGACGGCAGCGGCAACACGACCCAGTCCGGCTGGAGCCTGCGGCTGAGCGGCCAGGGTTCGGGCGTTGCCGAGAAGTTCTGGATCCTGCTGCTCCAGAAGGGCAAGACGCTGCTCCGCGAGACGCCCGAAGGCTCCGGCAAGTGGGTCGCGGAGTACAACGGCCCCGAAGGCGTCGAGCTGTTCCAGATGTACGTCGACTTCCTGCGCGACGGCGTCGACTCGCAGAACATCGAGCACGACGCTGCCGCGTTCGAGAAGAAGCAGACCGCGCAGTTCCTGCGCGAGTCGTGGGTCATCCCGGAGATCGCGACGAAGGCGCCCGACCTCGTGGGCCACTACAACACCGTCGCGCCGCCCGTGGGCGACATCCTGACGACCGAGGCGATGTTCGTCCCGACGGCGGCGCCGCACGCTGACTGCTCGTGGGAGTTCATCCGGTTCATGCGCGAGCCCGCGCAGCAGATCAACCTCGTCAAGGTCTCGGGCTGGCTCCCGGCCCGCCAGGACCTGGGCGCCGATCTCGATGCCTTCCTGAAGGACAACCCCACCTACGAGGGATTCCTCAAGAAGCCGGACGGCTTCACCCTCACCGTGACCCCGCCGATCGCGGAGTTCGATGAGATCGAGACCAAGCTGGCCACCCATCTCGTCGACGGCTACGCCGACTACAAGAACCTGGCCGGCAACCCCGACAAGATCAAGGCGCTCCTCGACCAGTGGGCCGACGAGTCGAACCAGATCCTGAAGGACAACGGCCACTACGGCGGCTGACGCTCCTCCATCGCCCGGGCGCGGCGGCTCGCCGCCGCGCCCGGGCGGCTCCACTCCATCCCACCGCCCGCAGGCGAGAGGTCGACGGATGACGAATCCGGTCGCTGCCGTTCGGCGCGTCCCGCCGCGAACCTGGGCCCGGTACCGGTTCGTGGCGATCGTGCTCACGCCGGTGATGCTGCTGTTCCTCTACCTGCGCGTCGTGCCCACGGCGCAGGCGTTCCTGATGAGCTTCTTCGACTGGAAGCTGATCAAGCCTGCGGACAAGTTCGTCGGGCTCGACAACTACGTGAAGCTGCTGGGCGACCACAACTTCCGCGAAGCGTTCTTCAACACGACCCTGTTCGCCGTCGCGACGACCATCGTGTCGGTGCTGCTCGCGCTCCTGCTCGCTGCCTTCCTCGCGCGCGTGGTCACCGGCCGGCTCGGCGGCGCCATCGAGCTCCTGTACTTCGCACCGGTGCTCGTCCCCATGGTTCCCGTGACCCTCGGCTGGCGCGAGATCTTCAACTACGACCACGGCATCCTCAACTCGGCGCTGGGCCTCGTCGGGATCCAGAAGCAGCCGTGGTTGAGCGACCCCCAGATGGCGCTCGTGGCGGTCATCATCCTGTCGGTCTGGAAGCAGCTCGGCTACAACCTGATCATCCTGCTGGTCGGCATGCGGGCGATCCCGCGCGAGTTCCACGAGGCCGCGGCGGTGGACGGGGCCGGTGCCTGGTCGCAGTTCCGGCACATCACGCTGCCGCTGCTGCGGCCGGTCACGCTGTTCGTGATCGTCATCACGACGATCTCCGCGTACAACGTGTTCACCCAGGTGTACGTCCTCGCCTCGGACGTGCAGGGATCGCCGGGCCGGCTGGTGCGCGTGCTCGTGTACGACATCTTCGAGAACGGGTTTCGGTTCTTCAAGATGGGCTACGCATCGGCGGAGGCGGTGTACCTGTTCCTGATCATCCTCGCGCTGACGATCATCCAGTTCCGGTTCCTGCGGGGGTCCTCGCAGTGACCGCCGGACGCCTCGCGCGACGGGCGGCGCACTGGCTGCTCGTCCTGCTCCTGCTGCTCGGCGGGATCGTGATGGTGTTTCCGCTGTTCTGGCTCGCGAGCACGTCGCTGCGCCCGGCGCCCGAGCTCAACATCGTCCCGCCGCATCTGCTGCCCGACCACTGGACGCTCGAGAACTACACCAAGGTGTTCGCGTCGGCCCCGATGTTCACGTACCTCTGGAACAGCTTCGTGTTCGCGACGGTGTCGACGGTGTTCATCCTCCTCACCTCGACGATCGCCGGCTACGTGTTCGCGAAGTTCAAGGTCCCGGGCAACAACCTGCTGTTCATGCTGGTCCTCGCGACGGCGATCGTGCCGTTCGAGATCTACATGGTCCCGCTGTTCACGCAGATGAACGCCCTCGGGCTGGTGAACAAGCCGCTCGGCCTGTTCCTGCCGTTCCTCGTGTTGAGCTACGGCATCTTCTTCATGCGCCAGAACACGATGACGAGCGTCCCCGACGAGCTGCTCGACGCCGCGCGCATCGACGGCATGGGGGAGTTCGCGATCGCGTTCCGCCTCGTGCCGCGTCTCCTGGCGCCCGCGCTGTTCGCGCTCGCGATCCTCGCCTTCATCCAGGCGTGGACGGCGTTCATCTGGCCGCTGCTGATCCTGAACGACCCGAAGCTGTTCCCGATGGAGGTCGGGCTGTCCCAGTTCGCGAACAACTTCTCGGTGGACTTCGGCGTGACGAGCGCCGGCGCGGTCATCGCGCTGCTGCCGACGATCATCGCCTTCCTGATCCTGCGCCGCCGGATCGTCGACGGGATCACGCTCACGGGCATCAAGGGCTAGCGGATGGACGCGGACGTTCCGGTGCCGTTCAACGGCGGCCCGCGAGACACCACGCGCCGCTTCCTCGCGCGGTCGGTCGAGGACGGGCTGCCGGTCGCGGTCACGGTGACGCGCGGCGTGGTCGCGGCGATCGAGCGCGTCGAGGACGATCCCGGCGAGGCCTGGATCTCGCCCGGCTGGCTCGACATCCAGGTCAACGGCTACGGTGGCCACGACCCCAACGCCGACGAAGCCGGGCCCGAGGCGACCGCAGGCACCGTGCGGGCGCTGTGGCCGTTCGGCGTGACGGGCACGTGCATCACGATCTGCACCGAGTCGGAGCCGCACATCACCGCTGCGGTCCGCGCGGTCGCCGACGCGTGTGACGCGGATCCGATCGTCGACGCGTGCGTGCCCGGGATCCACGTGGAAGGGCCGCACATCGCGACCGCCGACGGCCCGCGCGGGGCGCATCCCCTCCGCCACGTCCGCCCGCCGGACGTCGACGAGTACCGCCGCTGGCAGGAAGCCGCTCGCGGGCGGATCCGGATCATCACCATCTCGCCCGAGTACGACGGCGCCGTCGAGTACATCCGCGCGATCGTCGCCGACGGCGTCGTCGCGTCCATCGGCCACACCGCGGCCACCGGCGACCAGATCCGCGCGGCCGTCGACGCGGGCGCCACCTGGTCGACGCACCTCGGGAACGGGGTGCACGCGACGATCCGCCGCCATCCCAACTACATCTGGGACCAGCTCGCCGAAGATCGCCTGAGCGCGGGGTTCATCTTCGACGGTCACCACCTGCCGCCGGCAGTCATGCGGTCGGTCGTGCGCGCGAAGGGCGTCGAGCGGTCGATCCTCGTCAGTGACGCCGTGGCGATGGCCGGGCTGCCGCCCGGGCGCTACACGATGTTCGCGGGCGGCGAGGTCGAGCTCCGTCCCGATGGCCGCCTCGAGCTCGCCGGGACGCCGCTGCTCGCCGGTTCGGTCGCCGCGTTGCCCGCGTGCCTGGAACATGCCGTCGCCGACTCCGGCCTGACCCTCGCCGATGCCGTGCGAATGGTGACGGCCAACCCGTCGCGGCTGCTCGGGCTGCCGGCGAGCGCGGGCCACGCCTCGCTGCGCACCGGCGTCGCGGGCAACCTCACGCTGTTCCGGCGCGACCCGGCGGGCTCGATCCACATCCTGGCCACCGTCGTCGACGGCCGGGTCGTCTACGAGGGAGCGTGACCGCGATGGGCACGGCACAGGAGGAGACGCACGCGGGCGCCGGGCCGATCGCGTCCTGGCGGCTGGGCGGCGATGGCCGCGCGGAAGGCACCGGCCTCGATGCGACGCCCGTCGGCCCGGTGGCGTTCGGGCGGTCCACGGGATCCCCCGCGGGCGGCGACGTGCTGCGGCTCCGCGGCGAGGGACGGCTGGAGGTCGGCGCGACGGCGCTGCCGGCGTTGGGCGACCTGACCGTGTCGGCCTGGGTCAACGTGCCCGGCACGCCCACGACGGTGATCGGCGATCTCGTCTCATGGTTCGATCCGGCGAGCAGGCTCGGGTTCACGCTCGGCTTCGAGCACGGCAGCCCGTGCGGCAGCCACGGCAACGATCGGACCGCGTGGTTCGGGATCGACGCCGGCAGCGAGCCGCGGATCTTGGATCACGGCCGGCCGGGCGACGCGACCGTCATGGTGTGCTCGCTCGCCGCGTTCGACGGGAGCCTGTTCGCGGCGACCTGGGAGACGGGCCCGGCTCCGCTCGGCCGCGTGTTCCGCAGGTCTGGTGGCGAGTGGCAGGACGCCGGCGCACCGGGGCCCGCGAACGCGGTCACGCGGCTCGCGGTGCACGACGGGGCGCTGTATGCCGGGACCTCGCGCCTCAAGGGCGGCGGGTCGGGGCTCGACGACTCCGCGAACCTCGCGCCGGGAGGGCACGTGTACCGGCTCGAGCCGGACGGGTCGTGGCTCGATCTCGGCGGCCCGGCCGGCGCCGACTCGATCGCCGGGCTCGTCCCGTTCGGAGGCGACCTGTACGCGATCCCGATGTACACGGAGGGCCTGTTCAGGTTCGACGGTCCCGGGCGGTGGACCTCGTGCGGCTCGCCCGGGCGCCGGCTGCTCGCGCTCGGCGCGTTCGCGGGGGCGCTCTACGGCGCGGGCAACGACCACGCGCACGTCGACAGCGCGATCGCGATGACCAAGGCCGGCATCGTCGTCCCCGCGCGGTCCGAGGCGGGCGGCGGCGGCGTGTTCCGCTACGACGGCGATGGACGGTGGACGGGTCGCGGGATGCAGCCCGACACGACGCAGCTGTACTCGATCGAGACGTACGGCGGCCGGATGCACGTCGGCACGTGGCCCACGGGGCTCGTCTTCCGGGCCGACGACCCGCGTGGCGACGGCGAGGTGACGTGGGCGTCGCTCGGGCGCCTCGGCGACGAGACGGAGGTCATGAACCTGCAGGCGTACAACGGCAAGCTGTACGCCGGGACGCTGCCGCACGCGCAGCTGTTCCGGTTCGACGGGGACGCTGACTGGCGGCTGGCGGCGACGCTCGACGAGACGCCGGACGTTCGCTACCGGCGCGCGGCGTCCATGGTGCTGTTCGACGGCGAGCTGTATGTCGGCACGCTGCCGTCGGCGCACGTCCACTCGCTGCGGGCCGGGGCCGTCGCGACCTCCGACCGGTCGGTGACGCCGCGGTGGCATCACCTCGCCGGCGTGCGTCGCGGGGCCGCTGTGACGCTGTTCGTCGACGGCCGGCCGGCCGGGACGACCGGCGTGCCGGGGCTCGACGGCGTCGTGCTCGAGCCGCGCGTGCCGCTTGCCATCGGCGGCGGCCCACGAGCCGACTTCGAGGGCGAGATCGCGGACGTCCGGCTGTGGTCCCGGGCGCTGGACGACGCCGAGGTCGCGACGCTCGCGGGTTAGCGCGCCCCGCCGGGTTCCGCGATCGCGAGCACGAGGGCGTGCACGACGCGTCGAGGCGCCGCTCTGCGGACCGCCGTGATCGCCGCCGCGAGGGTCGCGCCGCTCGCGAGGACGTCGTCGACGAGGAGCACGTGCGCCCCCGGCTCGAGCGCGTCGTCCCAGGCGAGCCCTGCCGCCTCGGCGGCGGCATCGCGTGGCGGTCCCGACCGTGCCGACGGAATGGCCGCACGCCGGCTGAGTGGCGGAGGGTCGGGGGCGACGCCATCGATGGCCGCCGCGAGCGCCTGCGCGAGCGCGAGGCGCGGGCCACGGTGGACGCCCGCCTCGTGACCCGGAACCGGCACGATCACCAGGCCATTCGCGTCCTCGATCGTTGCCTGCACGACGTCCGCCGACGCCGCGACCGCAGCGGCGAGTGTCTCGGCATCACCGGCGCGAAACCGGCGGATGAGGGCATGGATCCCGCCGTCGTCGAGCGGATCGAACCGGCCGAAGGCGACCATCGGTCGGACGGGGTCGGGTGCGGCATCCACGCGCCGACGATACCCGCGAACGTGCGAACGGGGCGCGCGGAGCGGCCGCGGGGGTCAGCCGGCGGGCGCGATGTTCGCGTTGAACCGGAACCGGTTGTCCGGGTCGAACCGGCGCTTGACGTCGCGGAGCCGGGCAAACGTGGCGGGGTCGAACGCCGCCGCGATCCGCGCCGCCGACTGGTCGACCTCCGAGTAGTTCAGGTACCCACCGCCGCGCAGCGACCACGGCTCGACCGACGCCGCCGTCGAGCGCGCCCAGGCCACGTGGTCCGCGTCCTCCGCCGGGTCGGACCAGATCGCGACCGCGGTCACGTTCGCGACCGCGTGGCGTCCTCCGAATGCCGCGGTCTCGGCCGCGATGCGGTGCGCCTTCCCGTGCATCAGCTCGGCGAGCGCGAAGTCGCTGCCGGTAACACGGCTGGCGGCATCGACGAGCGCCTCGGCAAGCGCGGCCGGCGTCTCGCGGACGAAGTGCCCCTTCCAGTAGTTGCGGAACCCGAACGGCAGCGGCGTGTTCTGCGCCTGGATCTGCAGCCACGACATCGGCCGGAGGTCACGCTCGTAGAGCGCAGGGTGATCGAGCAGGCCGGCGAGGAGCCGGTCGCCCGACTCGGCGTCGCCGCGCCACGCGACCATGACTGTGGCGCCGACGCCGTCAGCCTCCGTCCGCCAGGTGAGCGCCTGCAGGCTCAGCTCGTCGGGCGCCTCGCGGTCCAAGGCGAACACGCGCTCGAGCAGGTCGACCAGCCCGTCACCGCGGTAGCGGAGGTGGCCGCCGTAGATCGTCGGCAACGGCGTGAGCCGGTAGCGCAGCCGCGTGACCACGCCGAAGTTGCCACCGCCACCGCGCAAGGCCCACAGCAGCGCCGGCTCATGCGCCTCGTCGACGTCGACCACCTCGCCCGACGCCGTCACGACCTCGGCGCCGACGAGGGCGTCGCACGCGAATCCCTCCGACGACACGAGGTAGCTGATCCCGCCCGACAGGGTCAGGCCGGTGATCCCGGTGTCGACGAAGGTGCCCGTCGGAACGGCGAAGCCGAACGCCGCCGTGGCGGCATCGAGGTCCATCAGCCGCGACCCGCCGAGGGCGTCGACCGTCTGCCCGACCGGATCCACGTCCGCGCCGCGCCACCCGGAGAGGTCGATCAGCAGGCCACCCTCGGGCGTCGAGTGCCCGGCGACGCTGTGCCCGCCGCAGCGCACGCCGATGCCGAGATCCGCCTCGGCGGCGGCCCGGATGGTGGCCGCGACATCCCGTGTGTCGACCGGTCGGACGATCGCGATCGGGCGGCCGGCGGCCATCGCGTTGAACGGCATCCGCGCGGCGTCGTACCCGGGATCGGGCGGCAGGAGCACCTGGCCCCGAACGCGTGCCTCGAGCAGGGACTCGAGGTCGCTCGCGACGTCGGTCATGGCCGAACTCCTCATCGCGTGGTCGTGGTGGAACTCGCCGTCGCTGTCGCGCCGGACGCGCGGCCGAGGTCCGGTCGCCGGACGGGTGGCGGATCGTGAGCGTACCGCGATCGACGCGCGCCGGCGGACCGTTCGCTCAGGTCGTCAGGACGTCCGTCGCGCCCGCTCGACGTCGTCCAGTCGCCGCTCGATCCGATCGAGGGTCGCCTTCATCTCGTCCTCGGTGTCCTTCGACTCGTGGCTGCCCTTGTGCACGAGGTACGTGCTCAGGACGATCATCAGGAAGACGATCATGAACTCGGACTGCCAGTTCTGGAACGTCCACTCGCCGAGGTAGACGGCGTACCCGGTGTCCCCGAACACCGTCGGCTGCTGCCCCTGCGCGACCTGGTCGGCCACGTACTGCCACCAGCCGAAGACAACCTCGAGGACGATCACCACCCCGAACAGCGTCGCCACGACGATGCTCAGGTTGTAGTCGTGCCAGAGCCGCGCGAGACGGCTCTCGTGCGGCGATCGCGTCGGTGCGTCGGGAGGCGTCACGTCGCCGGGCATGGTCGGACTCGTGTCGGCATCGCAATCGAAGCGTCGGGATTCCGCCATCGCGAGGATGCGGCGGAACGTCCACCGGTCGTGAACGTTCCGTCACAGCGGCCGCGTCAGCCGCTGTGGCCGGTCCCGAACTGGCGGTCGCCGGCGTCGCCGAGCCCGGGCATGATGTAGCCCTTGTCGTTGAGCTGCCGGTCGAGCGCCGCGCAGTAGATCTCGACGTCGGGGTGGGCCGTCAGCACGGTCTCGACGCCCTCCGGCGCCGCGATCAGGTTCACGAGCTTGATCCGGATCGCGCCCCAGCGCTTGAGCACCTCGATGGCGGCGGTCGCCGAGCCCCCCGTCGCCAGCATCGGGTCGAGGATCAGGCACAGATCGACGTGGGAGTGGTCCGGCAGCTTGTTGTAGTACTCGACCGGCCGCAGCGTGCGCTCGTCGCGGAACAGGCCGAGGTGCCACACCTCGGCGGTGGGCATCAGCTCCAGCATCGCGTCGACCATGCCCAGGCCCGCGCGGAGGATCGGGATCAGCCCGATGCGGTCGGCGAGCTCCTCGGCGGCCATTGACTCGATGGGCGTCTGGATGTCGAGCTGCCGGGTATGGGCGTCGGCGAGCGCCTCGTAGCCGAGGAGCCATGACAGCTCGCGGACGACCTCCCGGAACTTCTTCGGCTCCGTGTTGACGTCGCGCAGGACGGCGAGCTTGTGGCGGACCGCCGGATGCTGCGAGACGTGGAGGTTCGGCCAGTCAGCCACGGGGTCCCTCGCGCGGTGGGTGGAGTCGCGGAATCCTAGCGCGGCACGTGGCGGCGGAGGGTGGCCGTTGGTCAGTTGTGGGTGTACCAGATCGACCCCGGCGAGTCGTAGTTCTGGCCTTCGCCGAAGACGGCATGCGTGCGCCCGTTCCCGTCAACGTCGACCTCGAAGTAGTCGCCGAACGGGAACTCGAAGCCCGACGCGGTGACGTACGGCACGAGCCCGGTGCCGCCATTGGAGATGTCGGTCTCCGGGGTCAGGGTGCCGCCGCCGTCGGTGCTCGACCGGCTCCAGACGTTCCAGAGCGACCCATCGCCGCCGCGGTTGTCCATCCACGCGAGCCGCAGCCGGCTGGTGCCGGACGCCGCGATCGCCGGGAACGCGTGGTCGCGCGTCGCCGGCGCGGTCGAGATGTCGCGGGCCGTCGACCAGGTCGCTCCGCGGTCGGTCGACCTCGTGAGGTAGACGCGCTCGGCGGCCTCCTTCATTCCGGCAGGTCCGGCGTTGTACAGGCCGTACACGGTGCCGGCGTCGTCGGAGGCGAGGGCGAGCTGCGGGCCGAGGAACGCCCAGCCACACAAGTCGGCCGAGCAGTCCGGCGGCGAGCTCGAGGTGACCAGGAGCGTGTTCGTCCAGGTCGCCCCGCCGTCCGTCGACCGCCCCGCGTACAGGTTGACGGGCCCCTTCGCGCCGCCATTCTGCTCGTAGCCGGCCCACCCGAACACGACCGTGCCGTCGGGCGTCACGGTGCCGCCGCCCGGCAGCGACCACCCGAGCTTGCCCTTGCCCGTGTCCTGCGCCTTGGTCGACGTCCACGTCGCGCCGCGATCGTGCGTGGCAGAGACCCAGATCGTCTGCGTGTGCACGTACGCGACGTACACGTCGTTCCCACGGACGGCGAGGATCGGCTTGTCGGTGCCGGCGTTGGTGTCGTCGACGACCTTGCTGTCCCAGGTCGCGCCGAAGTCGTCGGAGCGGCCCACCACGATGTCGCTCTTGTCCTTCTCGAGCCACGCCGCCCACACGGTTCGGCCGTCCACGGGATCCACCGCGATCTGGGAGTCCCAACCGCGTGCGCCGGGTGCCTGGATCGGGCGCGGCGCCGACCAGGTCGCGCCGCCGTCCGCGCTGGTGGTCAGGATCTGCGTCGGGCTGAGGCAGGCGTCGCAGCCGGGGACGCCGCCGTACTGGGCGTACAGCACGTACAGGTGGCCGAACCGGTCGGCCGCGATCGCGGGCTCCCACTGGTCACCCGCCGTGAAGCCGAGCCGCACCTGGTCCGAGAAGCCGCCGGCGGCCGGCGCGGCGGGAGCGCTCGTGCCGGCGTCGGGCCTTGCCGCCCGCACGTCGGTCTCCACGGTCTCGCCTCGCTTGCCCTGGCCCTCGACCTCGGCATCGGGGTCGAACGCCTCCCCCGGGCCCTCGGCCGCCGACGATCCCTGCGGGACCGCCGGTTCGCGTGCCTGCCCCACGATCGATGCCGCCAGCGTCCCGCCGAACAGGGCAATGCCGATCGCGAGGGCGAGGGGCGGGAGCGCGGACTGGGGAGCACGCATCGAGGGGTCGCCTCCATCGGGTTGATGCCGCGGCGCGGGGGAGCATTGTGCGCCACGATGCTGCCCGCCTCAATCCGGGGCAACGGAACCCGGGGCAACGGAATGCGGCCTCCCGGGCTGGGCCCGGGAGGCCGCGAGGCCTGCATGGTTGCCGTCGCGGCGGCGGAGGTCAGTTGGCCTCTTCCGCCAGCGGCTGCCAATCGGGGTACCGGACGGCGAGGCCTGCCGTCGAGAGGAACCGCTGGCGCGTCCCGTCCACCTTCATTGTCCAGATGCCCTGCGGCGTGCGGAGCGACCGGAAGACGATCTGGTTGCCCGTGGGCGACCACGCCGGCCGGAGGTCGGGCGCGGCGTCCGAGGTCAGCTGCGTCGGGTTGGCGCCGTCGGCATCCATGACCCAGATGTCGCCGGAGCTGTGTCCGGCGCCCGGCGCGTCCGCCCGATACGCGATCCGCGACCCGTCGGGTGCGCCGTCAGCTGCCGGCGGGTGCGCTCGGACTCTCGATAGCAGGCGTGTTTCTCCGCGCGATCCGGACGCACGTCCGCGCGTTGCCCCAGCGGTATGCTCGGCATTCATGGCGACGACGAAG
Organism: Chloroflexota bacterium; assembly: GCA_025935925.1. Classification (GTDB taxonomy): domain Bacteria; phylum Chloroflexota; class Limnocylindria; order Limnocylindrales; family CSP1-4; genus CAIXZV01. The sequence goes on along the minus strand of JAICUI010000013.1, from coordinate 6,264 downwards.
CCCAGGGCCGCGGCCCGTCCGGCACCCACCCGCTCGGCCCGCTGGACCGTCCCGCCGGTGCTGGTCCGGCAGCTCCGGAACGGGGTGGTCGAGTCGGTCCACCGTGGGGACATCGTCGAGGTCGATGCGGCGGGCCGGATGCTGCGCCTCCTGGGCGACCCCGATCGCGTCGTCAACCTCCGCTCGACCGTCAAGCCGTTCGGGCTCGTGGCCCTCCTCCGCGCCGGCGGGCGCCAGGAGTTCGACCTCACGACCGAAGAGCTCGCGATCATGGCGTCGAGCCACTCGGGCGAGGACCTCCACGTTCGGACGATCCAGGCGATGTACCGGCGCATCGGGATCCCGCAGGGCGTGCTCGCGACCGGCACCGAGGGGATGCCCCTCGACGCCCTGACCGCCGCTCGGCTCGCCCGCGACGGCGAGCGGCCGGGACCGCTCCGCCACATGTGCTCGGGCCAGCATTCGGTGCTGATCCTCCTCGCGAAGATGGGCGGCTGGGAGCTCGAGACGTACTGGCAGGAGGACCATCCCGCGCACGCGCTCTACCGCGAGGCCGTCGCGGACGCCTACGCCGTGAAGGCGGACCGGCTCGTGACGGGGATCGACGGGTGCGGAATCCTGACCTACGCGTTCCCGCTCCGCGAGGTCGCCCGGGCCTACGCGATCCTCGCGGATCCCGACGCGGTGCCCAACGGCGACCCGCGCACCGCGCTCGCGAAGCACCTGGTCACGGTCCGGGACGCGATGCGCACCCACCCGGAGCTCGTGGCGGGGAACCGCGACCGGCTCGACACGTCGCTGATGAAGGCGGCAGGCGGGCGCGTCGTGTCGAAGAGCGGCATGGAGGCGCTGCGCGGCGTCGGGATCCTGGCCGGGGCGCGCGGCGAGGGGTCGCCCGCGTCCGGCATCGCGATCAAGGTCGAGGACGGCGACGGCTACGAGCGGGGCACGTGGGCGTCGAGCGTCGAAGCGCTCGTCCAGGCCGGAGTGCTCGAGGGTCAGGCGTTGCGGATGCTGTCGCGCTACCACCGGCCGCCGTCCCTCGACCCCCACGGCCGGCTGGCGGGCGAGGCGGTCGCGTCGTTCGAGCTCGCGCCGGTCGGCGAGCTGACGGGCTAGCGGCAACGATGGCCCCCGACGTCGATCCGTACCTGACGTTGGGCGTGCCGCCCGGCGCATCGCTCAACGAGATCAAGTCGGCCTATCGCCGGCTGGCGAAGCAGTACCACCCGGACACGGCGGGCGAGCGGGCGCTGCCCCGCTTTCTCGCGATCCAGCGTGCCTACGAGCGGCTGGTCGACGCCGAGGGCCGGCTCCGTGCGCACGGCGGCGACGCGTGGCGCGCCCGCCCCGCGCCGACGGGCTCCCGTCCACGAGCATCGCGTGATGCGTGGCGCGCACGCCGCTCCGCCCCAGGGTCCGGCTCGAGCGGCGGCGCCGGCGGCGCGGGTGGCGGGGCGCGCCAACCGGGAGCCGGGTCCCGCTCGTCCGCCGGCGCGGCGGGGCAGGGGACCGGCGGCGCCGGAGCGGACCGCGCGCGCCCCGGCGAGCCGCGCGGCGACGGCGAGCGGACGAGCACGAGGCATCGCCGTGGACCGCGGAAGGCGACGCCCGGCTCGACGACCTACGACGATGCCGCCGAGGTGGGCCGGGACCCCGAATGGGACGGCGGCGCCTGGTCCGGGCCGTCGATGGGGACGTTCTGGACGATCAATCCTCGCGAGTACGCGGACCCGCGCAAGCACGGTCCGGAGTACCTCGCCCGGGCGCGCCGCCCGGCCGCGGGCGCGACGGAGCCGCCGGAGGCCGACGACGCGCCGCCGGAGCCCGCGACCGCGGGCGACGCGCCCGACGGCGCGTGGGCGTGGACCGGCGCGGGACCGACGGAGACCCGCGGCGACACCGCCGACTGGGCGGCGCGCGCGTGGACCTACGACACGCGGGAGCCGGGTGGCGCGACGTGGACGCCGGGCGCGGAACCGAGGCGCGAGGACCCGTGGCGGCCACCGGCGACGACGGACGTCCCGGGCCTGCCGGACCTAGAGACGCTGCTGCGCCGAGCGTCGCCGGCAACGCTGCTCGCGCGCGCCCGGGCGTCTGGCCACGCGTGGCGGCTCGTCATCGCGCTCATCGGCTGGCCGCCGATCGGGTACGCGATCTCGTCGCTCGTCTCCGACGGCACCGGTTGCTCGGGCTACACCGCCGCGTGCCCCCAGGAGGTCCCGGCGCTCCTCGTGATTGCGCAGCTGCTCGTCATCGCTGCCCTCTACGCCGTCCCGGTCGTCGCGGCGGTGGCCGCGTTCGCGTCCCTCGCCGCGCTCGCCGTCGCCCTTCCGGTGGCCGCCATCCTGTCCGTGGGGTCCGGGCCGCGCGCCGCGGGACCCGCGATCCTGCTCCAGATCGCGGTCGTCGTCGCGTACCTCGCCGGGTTCGCGGGCGCGGCGTGGCGGCTGTGGCGCCGTCCGCGGCCGCCGGACGCCGCGGCGTGATGGCTCCGCTCACCCCGTGACGTCGCGGCCCGCGCCGTAGACTCACGTGCATGCGCCGCTCCGATCCCGCGGACATCTCCGCGGCCGCCCAGGAATACCTCCTCGCGCTCCGCGTCATGGGGTCCGACGGGCGCGTGGCGACCGCGGCGCAGCTCGGGCGGCACGTCGGCGTGTCGACGCAGGCGGCCAGCGAGATGTGCAGGCGGCTCGCCGGGGAGGGCCTCCTCGAGCCGGCGACCGGCCGGGGCCTGGTGCTCACCTCCGCAGGACGCGCCGCGGCCGACGCGATCTTCCGCCGCCACGCGCTGCTCGAGTGGCTGCTCACATCGGTGGTCGGGCTGACCTGGGCCGAGAGCGATGTCGAGGCGATGCGGCTCCAGGGCGCGCTCTCGCCGCGCGTCGAGAGCAAGCTCGACGAGCTCCTCGGCCACCCCGACACGTGCCCGCACGGCAACCCGATCGACCTCGAGACCACGCGCCGGCGACCGGCCGGCATCCCGCTGTCCGAGCTCGAGTCGGGCGCCAGGGCGACCGTGCTCCGGATCACCGAGGAAGCCGAGGAGGACGCCGGGCTGCTGTCGTACCTGGAGGCGCGGGCGCTCGTGCCCGGCGCGCACGTCACGGTCCTCGCGCGCTCGGAGTCGCTCGACTCGCTGACGCTCGACGGGCCCCGCGGGCGCGCGACGCTCGGCCTGCGGCCCGCCGCACTGATCCGCGTGCTGCCGGGCGAGGCCGACCCCACGCTGTTCCACCGGGTCCCTGCGCCGCTCGGCGCGTGAGGAGGTCAGCTGCGAATGGGCAAGCACAAGAAGCACCACGGGCGGCGAGCCGCCGAGCAGGCGCCCGTCGCCGACGAGGCGTCCGCGGCGCAGCCCGCCGGCAAGCTCGGCAAGAAGGCGTACGAGCGCGAGATCCGGCGGCTCCACGGCGAGCTCGTCGCGATGCAGGAATGGGTGAAGGCGACCGGCGCGAAGGTCGCGATCGTGTTCGAGGGCCGCGACACCGCCGGCAAGGGCGGCACGATCAAGCGGATCACGGAACGGGTGAGCCCACGCGTGTTCAAGGTCGTGGCGCTGTCCGCGCCGACCGAGCGCGAGCGATCCCAGATGTACATCCAGCGCTACATCGGCCATTTTCCGGCGGCCGGCGAGGTCGTGATCTTCGACCGCTCCTGGTACAACCGCGCGGGGGTGGAGCGGGTCATGGGCTTCTGCTCGCAGGAGGACACGGATCGGTTCCTCGAGCAGGTTCCGGCCGTCGAGAAGGCGATGGTCGACAACGGGATCATCCTGATCAAGTACTGGCTGGAGGTCAGCGCCGACGAGCAGACCCGGCGGCTCCGAGGCCGGATCGATGATCGGCGCAAGGTCTGGAAGCTGACCGACATGGATCTCCGGAGCTACAGCCGCTGGTACGACTACTCGCGTGCCCGCGACGCGATGCTCGCGGCGACGGACACGCCGTGGGCGCCGTGGTTCATCGCCGACACGAACGACAAGGCGCGTGGCCGCCTCAACGTCATCAGCCACCTCCTCGCGCAGGTGCCGTACGCGGCGCTCGCGTCCCGTGACATCGAGCTCCCGAAGCGCCAGCCTGCCCGCGGCTACCGCGAGCCGGAGCTCGCCGTCAGGCGCGTGCCGGCGACCTTCTGACGCGCCGGGGCGACCGGCGGCGCCCCATACAATCCGCGCATGGCCCCCGACATCCGCGTCCGCATCGCGCCGAGCCCGACGGGGCCGCTCCACATCGGCACGGCGCGGACGGCCCTGTTCAACTACCTCTTCGCGCGCCGGACCGGTGGCACGTTCGTGCTCCGGCTGGAGGACACCGACGTCGCGCGGAGCACCGAGGCCTTCGAGCGGGACATCCTCGACGGGCTGCACTGGCTGGGGATCGACTGGGACGAGGGCCCGGCCGTCGGCGAGCGGGGCGAGACAGGGCCCTACGCCCCGTATCGCCAGATGGCGCGCCTCGACGACTACGCCGCCGCGGCCGCGGAGCTGGTCGCGAAGGACCTCGCCTATCCCTGCTACTGCACGCCGGACGAGCTCGAGGCGGACCGGCGCGACCAGGAGGCGAACAAGCTTCCGCCGCGCTACGTCGGCCGGTGCGCGGTCCTGACCCCGGCCGAGCGGGCCGCGCGCGAGGCGGACGGACGGCGAGGCGCGCTCCGCTTCCGCGTCCGGCCCGGCGTCGTCGGCTGGGACGACGTCGTCCGCGATCGCGTCGAGATCGACACCTCGAACCTCGGCGGCGACTTCGTCATCGTCCGCGCGGACGGCACGCCGCTGTACCACTTCACGGTCGTGGTCGACGACATGGCGATGCGCATCAGCCACGTCATCCGCGGCGAGGACCACGTCAGCAACACGCCCAAGCACATCCTGCTGTTCGACGCCCTCGGCTACCCGCGGCCGGCGTTCGCCCACCTGCCGCTGATCCTCAACCCCGACGGCACCAAGATGTCGAAGCGCAAGAGCCAGACCGCCGTCGCCGACTACATCGCCCAGGGGTTCCTGCGCGAGGCGCTCGACAACTACTTCGCGTTCCTCGGCTGGTCGCCGGGGACCGACGAGGACGTCCTGTCGCTGGACGAGATCGCGCACCGGTTCGAGCTCGAGAAGGTCCAGAAGGGCGGCGCGCGCTTCGACCGCGACCGGCTGGAGTGGCTGAACGGGCAGTGGATCCGGCGCCTCGACGACCAGGACCTCGTGGAGCGGCTGCTGCCGTTCATCGAGGCGGCCGCCGCGGCCGGGCAGATCGCGCGCGTCCCGTCCGAGGGCGACGTGCGGGCGCTCCTGCCGCTGGTCCGCGAGCGGCTGCCGACGCTCGCCGCGATCACCGACGTCGTCGGCTTCCTGTGGGTCGACGACCTCGCCGTCGACCCGGCGGCGCTCGTGCCCAAGCGCTGGGACGCGGCGACGACCCGCGACGGGCTGGCCGCCGCGCGCGAGACGCTCGGCGCGATCACCGAGACGACCTGGGAGGCCGACGAGCTCGAGCCGCCGCTCCGCGCCCTGGCCGAGCGTCGCGGCTGGAAGGCGGGCGACCTGTTCATGGCGATCCGGGTCGCGACGACCGGCCAGACCGCGACGCCGCCGCTGTTCGACACGCTGGTCGCGCTCGGCCGCGACCGCACGCTGGCGCGGCTCGCCGCGGCCGGGGAGAACCTTCACACCGCGTGAACGTCGCGTTAACAGGATCCCCGGACGATGCGCGGCGAATGGCCCGCACGATCCTCGTCGTCGACGACGAGACGACGCACCGCGAGACGCTCGTCGACGCGCTCGAGCTCGAGGGCTAGCGTGCCGTCTCCGCGGCCGACGGCCGCGAGGCGCTCCAGAAGTTCCGCTCCGAGCACCCGGACCTCGTCCTGCTCGACCTGATGCTGCCCGAGCTGTCCGGAGTCGAGGTGTGCCGGATCCTGCGCGCCGAATCGCCGGTCCCGATCATCATGCTCACCGCCCGCGACGGCGAGGTCGACAAGGTGGTCGGGCTGGAGCTCGGCGCCGACGACTACGTGACGAAACCGTTCTCGCTCCGCGAGCTGACCGCCCGGCTCCGGTCCATCTTCCGGCGCGCCGAGCAGGCCGCCGCCACGCAGGCGCCGCCGGTCGTCGATCTCGGCCGCGTCCAGGTCGACCTCGCGGGGCACCGGGTCCTGCGCGACGGTCAGCCACTGCCGGTCAAGCCCAAGGCGTTCGAGCTGCTCGCGTTCCTCGTCCGGCACCCCGGCCAGGTCTTCAGCCGCGACCAGCTCCTGGAGCGCGTCTGG
>JAICUI010000011.1 GCA_025935925.1 Chloroflexota bacterium | reverse complement strand
CGCTGATGGCGCGGGCCGTCGCCGGCGAGGCCGGGGTGCCGTTCTTCAGCATCTCCGGCTCGGAGTTCGTCGAGATGTTCGTGGGCGTCGGCGCCAGCCGCGTGCGCGACCTGTTCGATCAGGCGAAGCGCAACGCTCCCTGCATCGTGTTCGTCGACGAGATTGACGCGGTCGGGCGGCAGCGCGGCGCTGGCCTGGGCGGCAGCCACGACGAGCGCGAGCAGACCCTCAACCAGATCCTGGTCGAGATGGACGGCTTCGACACCAACACCAACGTGATCGTCGTCGCCGCCACCAACCGGCCGGACGTGCTCGACCCGGCGCTGCTGCGCCCGGGCCGGTTCGACCGCCAGGTGATCCTCGACCGCCCGGACATGCGGGGTCGCGTGGCGATCCTGCGCGTCCACACCAAGGGCAAGCCGCTCGACAAGACGGTCGTGGTCGACGAGATCGCCCGCCAGTCGCCGGGCTTCTCGGGCGCGGACCTCGCGAACCTCGTGAACGAGGCCGCGATCCTCTCCGCGCGGCGCAACAAGAAGGTCATCGGGATGAACGAGTTCTCCGAGGCCCTCGAGCGCATCGTCGCCGGCCCGGAGCGCAAGTCCCGCGTCATCTCCGACGAGGAGAAGCGGATCATCGCGTACCACGAGGGCGGTCACGCCGTCGTGCAGCGGATCCTGCCCAAGTGCGATCCGGTCGCGAAGGTCACCGTCATCTCGCGCGGCATGGCCCTCGGCTACACGATGGCGCTGCCGACCGAGGACCGCTACCTGCAGTCCAAGACCGAGTTCGAGGACAAGATCGCGGGTCTGCTGGGCGGCAACGTCGCGGAGCGGCTCGTGTTCGGCGACACGACCACGGGCGCCTCGAACGACATCGAGAAAGCGACCGACCTCGCGCGGCGAATGGTCACCGAGTTCGGCATGAGCGACAAGCTCGGGCCGCTGTCCTTCGGGAAGCGTGACGAGCTCGTGTTCCTCGGCCGGGAGATCGGCGAGCAGCGCAACTTCTCGGAGGACGTCGCGAGGGTCATCGACGAGGAGGTCCGCGCGATCATCGACCGGGCCTACGAACGGGCAACGGAGGTCCTGACGACCCACCGCGACCGGCTCGACCGGCTCGCGGAGAAGCTCGTCGCCGAGGAGACGGTCGACTCGCCGGAGTTCGAGAAGCTGTTCGACGACCTGCCGCCGAAGCCGGAGCGCAACGTGGGCATTCCGCGCGTCATCGCCCCCGGCACCGACGGCGGCACGTCCACCGGCCCGGGCCCGGCGCCCGCGCCCAATCCTTCGCCGCAGCCCGCGTAAGCCGCGGCGCGTCCCCGCGGCCGTGCCGACGGGGTCACGACAACCACGATCCTTCGAACCGCGACGGGACCCCCGTCGCGGTTCTTCCGTCCCGGGGCCGGCGAGCGCCCGCCACCGGTGACGCGCGATAGCATCGTCCGGTGCCGTCGCCCATCCCGCGACCGCCGCTGCGTGGAGGATCCATGACCGAGTCCGCGACCGCGCCCGAGACCCAGCCGATCGACCCCGCCGTCGAGGCGGCGCTCCAGGCGTCGGCGGAGGCGCGGGCGAACACGCTGCTCGAGTTCGCACGGATCCCGAGCGTGTCGGCCCAGCCCGAGTTCGCCGAGGACGTCGCGCGCGCCGCCGAGTGGCTCGGCGATCGGCTGCGCACCCTGGGCGCGACCGATGTGGAGGTGATCCGCACGGCCATCCACCCGATCGTCTACGGCAGGATCCACGAGGCGCCGGGTGCGCCGACGGTGATCGTCTACTGCCACTTCGACGTCCAGCCGGTCGACCCCATCGACCTCTGGGAGACCGCGCCGTGGGACCCGTTCGTCCGGGACGGGCGGTTCGTGGGCCGCGGCGTCGCCGACGACAAGGGCCAGATCGTGATGCACCTCGGGGCGATCGAGGCGCTGCGCGCCGCGGGCAAGGCGCCGGCCGTGAACCTGACCTTCGTGTTCGAGGGCGAGGAGGAGTACGGCTCCGAGAGCCTGACCGCCTGGCTGCCCGAGAACCGGGATCGGCTGCAGGCGGATGCCGTCGTCATCAGCGACACGGCGTACTTCGAGGGCAACCTGCCGGCGATCACCATCGGCCTGCGCGGGATCATGTACGCCCAGATCGACGTCGAGCTGTCGCCGGTCGACCTCCACTCCGGCCAGTACGGCGGCACGGTCCAGAACCCGGCGAACGCGCTCGCGAAGATCCTCGCGTCGCTCGTCGGCCCGGACGGCCGCATCCGGATCCCCGGGTTCTACGACGACGTCGTCGCACTGACCGACGAGGAGCGCGCGGCGATCGCGGCCCTCCCGTTCGACGACGAGACGTACCGCGCGGGGATCCCCGTCGAGGCGCTGGTCGGCGAGGCCGGCTGGAGCACTCTCGAGCGCAAGGGGGCGCGCCCGACGCTCGACGTCAACGGCCTGTGGAGCGGGTTCGTCGGCGAGGGCGCCAAGACGATCATCCCGGCGCACGCGCACGCGAAGCTGTCGACCCGGCTCGTCGCGAACCAGGACCCGGCGAAGGTGTTCGCGGCGCTGCGCGACTTCGTGGCGGAGATCGCGCCGCCGGGCGTTCGGGTCACGACCCACTACATCCACGGCGGCGACCCGTCGCTCACGCCGATGGACCACCCCGCCACGCAGGCGGCGGCGCGGGCGATCGAGGCGGTCTACGGCGCCCCGCCGGTGTACATCCGCGAGGGCGGTTCGATCCCGGTCACGGCGGTGTTCGAGAACGGCCTCGGCCTGCCGGTCGTCCTCGCCGGCTTCTGCCAGCCGTCGTGCAACGCGCACGCGCCGAACGAGTGGCTGCTGGTCGACAACTTCGAGCGTGGGACGCGCGTCATCGTCCGGCTCTGGGACGAGCTGGCGGCGCTTCGCGCGTAGCCCGGCCGACGGCCGACCGGTACCTTCGGCGGTGCTCGCTGGCCCCGGGGGGTGAAAGCGCCGCCGGAACCCGGTGCTAGGATGCCCACGGCAACGGACCACACGAGGGATCTCGCAGGTGACGACGGAGACGGAGACGGGGGCCGCTCCGAGGCCCAACTGGCGCCTTGACGGCCCGAACGGGAGCATGGCGCCCCGCTCGGCCATCGAGGTCCTGGTGGACCTCAACGACAAGGTCGCCGGCGGGAAGGTGGGCGAGTACCAGCCCGTGCCGCTCGGGTTCACGCCGCTCGACAAGACCATCGGGACGGGGCTTCGCGCCGGCGAGCTGCTGATGATCGGCGGGGCGCAGGGCACCGGCAAGACGACGATGGCCCTCCAGATGGCGCGCAACGTCGCCTCGGGCGGCCAGGCCAACGTCCTGTACATCTGCTTCGAGCACGACGAGCTGTACCTCCTCAACCGCCTCATCGCGGCCGAGTCGGCCCTCGCGCACCTCCCGCACAAGACCGGTGCGATCAAGATCACCGACGTGCGCAAGGAGATCCTCGGGACCTGGATGGCCGAGGGCGGCGGCGTCGCCCAGCTGGCCGCCAACCCGCGGCTCCGTCCGTCCCTCGACCGGATCGCGCGCTACGGGCAGAACCTGTTCCTGCTGCGCGGCACGCAGACGGCGTCGACGATCGACGGGATGCGCCAGCTCATCCGCCAGCACCGCGAGCTGTCGGGCGACCGCCGGCTCCTCGTCGTCGTCGACTACCTCCAGAAGGTGCCGGTGATCCCGGAGCCCCCGACGGAGACCGAGAAGGTCACCTACATCGTCAACGGGCTCAAGGACATCGCGCTCGCCGAGGACGTCCCGATGATCGCGATCGTCGCGGCGGACAAGGAAGGCCTGAAGGCGTCGCGGCTGCGCAACTACCACCTGCGCGGCTCGTCGGCGATCAACTACGAGGCCGACATCATCCTGATCCTGAACGAGAAGTACCAGATCGTCGCGAAGGTCAACATCGAGTTCAACCCGTACCAGGCCCAGCGGTTCCGCGACTGGGTGATCGTCTCGGTCGAGAAGAACCGCGGCGGCCAGGACGCGGTGGACCTCGAGTTCGAGAAGCACTTCGAGTTCTCGTGCTTCGACCCGAACGGGCGCACGGTTCAGGAAAAGCTGATCGAAGAACGCCTCTACAACGACTGAGCCCTCCGACGGCCGAGGCGACGCGCCCGCGAGCCATCGGCCGGAGGACTCGAGGAGCGCCTCTACAACGACTGACGCCGGTGCGCCGGAACGGCGCGCTGCGGCGTTGTCGCCTGCGGTCCTCGCTCACGCACCGGGAGTCCGCTCGCTCCGGTCGTCGGCTCCGCCTCCCATCGGGCGCGTCCGGCGCGCCGTCGAGTGCCGCGCCGTCGGGTTCCGCGCCTCGGGTTCTGCGCGTCCGCCGCCCTGTCGGGCTGGTTCCGCCCCTGGTAGAACGCCGGCACGGCGCTCGACGTCGGGACCGTGGCCGGGGGCCACATCGCGCGGCGAGCGTCGTTCTGACCCCGGCGAGGGGCCGCGATGACGGCGGTGGCGCCGCCGCCGCGACGCAATGCGTCGTTATGTGCCCTGTCAGGGGCCCGATCGGCAGATTCGGCGCAACGTGGCCCACTCTGGGGGCCCGCGGGTCCGTTGGAGCCGCGTGGCGGGGTGAGCCGAGCCAACGCGGTTCTGCGCGAGACGGCCGCGGGTTCGCGCCGTGACCGCGCAGTAGCATTCCGGCATGCCCAATCCGTACCTCGAGCAATATCCGGACGTCGTCGAGATCGTGGTCGAGATCCCGCGCGGGAGTCGTAACAAGTACGAGTACGACGAGGAGGCCGGCGTCTTCCGCCTCGACCGGGTGCTGTCGTCCGCCGTGTTCTACAACTTCGACTACGGCTTCGTGGAGCACACCCGGGCGGGTGACGGCGACCACACGGACGCCCTGCTCATCATCGACGAGCCGACGTTCACGGGCTGTCGCGTCTGGGCCCGGCCGATCGGCGGGCTCGAGATGCGCGACGAGAAGGGCTTCGACTTCAAGACGCTGTGTGTCGCGATCGGCGACCCGCATCAGCAGCACATCGAGCGGCTCGAGCAGGTGCGACCGCACCGCCTGGTGGAGATCGAGCACTTCTTCAACACCTACAAGCTGCTCGAGAGCAAGGAGGTCGACGTGGTCGGCTGGCGCGAGCACGACGAGGCGCGGCGCATCCTGATCGAGGACCGGGAGCGCTACCAGCGCGAACAGAGTGCGTGAAGGGGCGGAGCGGCTGTTCGTCGCGGTCCCGCTGCCGGCCGACGCCGTGGCGGCCTGCGCCTCGCTGGTCGACACGGTACGCGCGGGCCCCCTCGGCCAGGTGCCGCGCTGGGTCGACGTCCCGAACCTCCACCTCACGGTGCGCTTCCTCGGGGCGACGCCGCCCGGCCACGTGACGGCGGTCGGCGAGGCGGTCCGCGCGGCGGTCGCTGGCCGGCCGGCGTTCGACGTCGTGCTCGCGGGGGCCGGCTCATTCCCGGGCGGGAGGAAGCCGCGGACGCTGTGGCTGGGCATCGAGCAGGGCGCCGACGCGCTCGGCGAGCTGGCCCGGGCGGTCGACGGCGCGGTCGCCCCGCTCGGATCGCCGTCGGACACCCGCGCCTACCGCCCCCATCTGACGGTCGCGCGGCTGGACGCCTCGTCCATCGCCGACGGGCACGCGATCGCGGACGCGCTCCGGACCGCGGCCGCGGCGTGGCGCACGTCGTTCGTGGCTCGGGAGGTCGTCCTGTTCCGGAGCCATCTCGGCGCCGGCCCGCCACGGCACGAGCGGCTCGAGACGGTGCCGCTGGCGTAGGGTCCGTCACGCGGACGGACGTGTGCGGCGCGGCAGCATTTTCGATACGCTCCGCGTCCCCACCGATGCCCGCCCCGAGGTCCGTAGAGATGGCCGTCGTCCTGCCCACCCGCACGCGGTTCCTGCTCGACGAGGAGCGGATCCCGCGCGCCTGGTACAACATCGCCGCCGACCTGCCGACCCCTCCGCCGCCGCCGCTGCACCCGGGCACCGGCCAGCCGATCGGCCCCGGCGACCTAGCGCCGCTGTTCCCGATGGAGCTCATCAAGCAGGTCGTCGCAACCGATCGCGAGATCGAGATCCCGGATCCCGTGCGCGACGCGTACAAGCTCTACCGTCCGAGCCCGCTCCACCGCGCCCGGAACCTCGAGAAGGCGCTCGATACCCCGGCCCACATCTACTACAAGTACGAGGGCGGCAGCCCGTCCGGCAGCCACAAGCCGAACACCGCCCTCGCCCAGGCGTTCTACATGAAGGACGAGGGCGTCGAGCGGGCCGCGACCGAGACGGGCGCGGGGCAGTGGGGGAGCGCGCTCGCGTTCGCCGGCGCCCACTTCGGGCTCGACGTGAAGGTCTACATGGTCCGGGCGAGCTACGACCAGAAGCCGTATCGCCGGATCCTGATGGAGACGTACGGCGCCTCGGTGAGCGCCAGCCCGAGCCTCGAGACCGAGTTCGGCCGGGGCGTCCTGCGCGACAACCCGGACCACACCGGCAGCCTCGGCCTCGCGATCAGCGAGGCGATCGAGGACGTGATGACCCACCCGGGCTCGAAGTACTCGCTCGGGTCGGTGTTCGACTTCGTGCTGCTCCACCAGACGGTCATCGGCCAGGAGTCGATCGAGCAGATGGAGCTCGCGGGCGAGGAGCCCGACGTCATCATCGGCTGCGCCGGCGGTGGCTCGAACTTCGCCGGCCTCACGTTCCCGTGGCTCGGCCGGACGTTCCGCGGCGGGAAGTCGTACCGCGTCATCGCCGCGGAGCCCGAGGCCGCCCCGTCGCTGACCCGCGGCGTCTACGCGTACGACTTCGGCGACACGGCGAAGACCACGCCGCTCGTCAAGATGCACACGCTCGGCGCCGACTTCATCCCGGAGCCGATCCACGCCGGCGGGCTCCGCTATCACGGCATGGCGCCGCTGGTGTCGCACCTCAAGGAGATCGGTGCGATCGAGGCCCGCAGCGTCCACCAGCTGGCATGCTTCGCGGCCGGCGTGCAGTTCGCGCGGACCGAGGGCATCCTGCCCGCGCCCGAGCCGACGCACGCGCTCAAGGTGGCGATCGACGAGGCCCTCGACGCCAGGGCGGCCGGCGAGGAGCGGGTGATCCTGTTCAACCTGTGCGGCCACGGGCACTTCGACCTGTCGGCGTACGAGCAGTACCTGGCGGGCACGCTCGAGGACTACGAGTACCCGGACGAGAAGGTTGCGGCGGCGCTCGCGGCGCTGCCCGGCGTCGGCTGATCCAGGCGAAAGGGTGGGTCGCCCCAGGGGAGGAGGCGACCCACCGCGGCCACCTGCCCGTGTGGCCGGGGCGCCGCACTGGGCGCGCCGCCAAGATCATCCCGACGGGGATTGCCCGTCGCATCCGTCACGTGCCGTAGCGATGACCGGTTCGTTCGGGCCGCACCGACCGCAATCGGCTGAGGAGCGCCCATGACGAAGCTCGCGTGTCGCACCTGCGGTCGCCAGGTCTACACGGCCGCCCCGGCGGTGTCAGGCGCGGGGGATCGTCGCTGCCCGCGGTGCGGTGCGCCGCTGGATGCGGACCGCCGGGGCGACGACCGTCGCCAGGCCGTGCGACGCGCCGACCCGCCACTGATCGCGGGGCCGCCCGCGGGCATCGCGGAACGGCGGTTCGCCGAGCGCCGGAAGGGTCCACGGCGCCGGGCCGACGACGCCGGCTGGCAGCCGCGCTGATCGCGCGTCCCGGCCGCGGCTACTCGGCGCGCGGCGGCTCCACGAGCTTGTAGCGCAGCGCGAACGACACGGCCTCGAGCTTCGAGTGCACATGGAGCTTGCCCATGATGTTCTGCACGTGCGTCCGAAGCGTGTTCGGCGTGATCACCAGCCGCTCGCAGATGTCCGGGGTGCTGAGGCCCTCGACGAGCGCCTTGAGCACCTCGAGCTCGCGCGGCGTGAGCGCCTCGACCGGCGTCCGCTCGGCCTGCCGGTCGCGCGACTCGGCGACGCGCTTCGCGATGGTGACGATGACGTCCCGCGGCAGCAGCGTTGCGCCGGCATTCGCCGCCCGCACGGTCGCGACGACGTCGTCGATCGCCTTGTCCTTGGTGAGATAGCCGTCGGCGCCCGCCTGGATCGACTCGAGGACCGTCTCGTCGTCGTCGACCGCGGTGAGCATGATGATCCGCGATCCCGGCCAGCGAGCCTTGATCGTCCGGGTCGCCTCGACGCCCGTGCCGTCGGGCAGCCGGTAGTCCATCAGCACCACGTCGACGGGCTCGCGCGCGACGTCCTTGGCCTCGGCGACGGTCGTGGCCGTCCCGACGATGTTGATGTCGGGCTCCTCGTCGAGGACGCGGGCGAGGGATTCTAGGACGAGCCGGTGGTCGTCGACGAGCAGCACGCGGACGGGGCGCGAGCCGGAGGAGCCGGCGGGACTGTCGGGACGGGCGTCGACGCCTGATCCTCGTGCGGCGCCGTCCCCCGGATGGTCAGTCGACGACACGAGCGGTGCCCTCTCGCTGGGACCGGCCCGAAAGGGGATCGCGGCGGGCAGGCCTCGCCCGGCAGTCTACCCCTTTCGTGCACGAGGTCGCCCGCGGTTCCCCGGCCTGCCCGGCGTGTCGCCGATAATCGGGCGATGCGCATCGCGTTCCTGGGCCTCGGGCTGATCGGCGGCTCGGTCGCGCGTGCGCTGCGCGCGCCCGACGTCCCGCCGCCGTTCGCGGGCGCGGAGCTCGTCGCGTGGACGCCGTCGGGCGACGGCCCGCGACTGGCCAGGGCGGAAGGGACGCTGAACCGCATCGCGACCGAGCCGCGGGCAGCGATCGACGGCGCGGACCTCATCGTCCTCGCCGGTCCGCCGCTCGCGTGTGTCGAGCTCGCGACGCGGCTCGGCGGCGAGTGGCGCACGTCGCTGCTCCCCGGCGTCACCGTGACCGACGTCGCATCGACGAAGGCGGCGATCACGCGTGTCGCCGATGCGGCCGGCCTCGCCTTCGTCGGCGGCCACCCGATGGCCGGGCGCGAGGTGACCGGGTTCGCGGCCGGTGACGGCGGCCTGTTCCACGACCGGCCGTGGGTCGTCACGGAGGCCGTCGGCGGGGGCGATCCCGGCATGGTGCGACGGCTCGCCGTCGCCTGCGGCGCGCGCCCGGTGGACCTCGGCGCCGAGCGCCACGATCGACTCGTTGCGGCGATCAGCCACCTGCCGCTGCTCGGCTCGGTGGCCCTCGTGGAGGCCGTCGCGGGGACGGGGATCGCGTCCTCGCCCGATTGGCCGGACGCCGCCGCGCTTGCCGCGGGCGGCTGGCGCGACACGACCCGCCTCGCGCGCGGCGACGCGCGGATGGGCGCCGAGATCGCGGCGACGAACGCCGCCGCGCTCGCCGGCCTGCTGCACACGTACCGGGACCGGATCGACGAATGGCTCGCGCTCCTCGAGGCGCCCGCGGGCCCGGATCCGGATGCGATGCAGGGACGTCTCGCGGCGGCGGCGTCGCGACTGGGCGAGGCACGCTGATGGCGAACCCCGACGAGCAGGTGCTCGTCGTGCCGCGCGACGCCCTGGTGCCCGGGGACGGATGGACGGGCGTGCGCCCCGGCGACCTCGAGGACGCGCTCGCCGTCGTCGCCCGCGACGGCCGCTATCGGCGACGGGGCGATGCCGAGGACGACCCGGCGTGCAAGCAGGTCATCCCGTACCTCGTCCTGCGCGACGGCGACCGCTGGTTCCTGATGCGCCGGACCCGCGGCGGCGGGGACGCCCGGCTGCACGACCTGTGGTCGATCGGCGTCGGCGGGCACCTCAACCCGGGCGACGGCGACGTGGCCGGCGGGCTGCGGCGGGAATGGGGCGAGGAGCTCGTTGCGGACTTCGAGCCGTCGTTCGCGCCGGTGGGACTCCTCAACGACGACACGACCCCGGTCGGCTCCGTCCACGTCGGCTTCGTGTTCGTCGCGGATGCGGGCGGCCGCGACGTCGAGATCCGCGAGACGGACAAGCTCACCGGCAGGTTCGCGACGACCGACGAGGTCCGCGCGGTCCGCGATGACATGGAGACCTGGAGCCGCCTCGTCTTCGACGCCCTCGCCGGGTGAGCCGCCCGCGACGCGCGGGTGCGATACTCGAAGCGGGTCCCATGCCCTACCGTGCACGCCGCTTCTCGCTCCGGTCCGCCCGCATGCTCGTCGTGCTGGGCCTGCTCACGATCGGCGCCGCGGGGCTCGCTCGCGGGGCGAGCAACGAGGTGCCGGTCCTGACCGCGACCGGCGTCGTGGACAACGTGATGGCAACCTATCTCGAGCAGGGCGTCGCGCAGGCCGCGGCGGACGGCTCGCCCGCGGTGATCGTCCAGCTCAACACCCCGGGCGGGAGCCTCGACGCCACGCAGGGCATCACCTCCGCCTTCCTCACGGCGAAGGTCCCGGTCATCGTGTGGGTCGCTCCGTCGGGTGGTCGGGCGGCGAGCGCCGGGACCTTCATCACCCTCGCGGCGCACCTCTCGTACATGGCGCCCGGCACGAACATCGGCGCCGCGTCGCCCGTCGGGAGCAACGGCGAGGACATCACCGGCACGCTCGGCCAGAAGGTCAGGAACGACGCCATCGCCAACATCACGTCGATCGCCGAGACGCGCGGCCGTCCCGTCGACTGGGCCGTGTCCACGGTCGACAAGGCGTCGTCATACACCGCGACCCAGGCCGTCGCGGCCGGCGCGGTCGACGGCATCGCGGGCAGCGTCGACGAGGTCCTCGCCCAGGCGAACGGCAAGGTCGTGAAGGTGAACGGCGTCGACACGACCGTCGCGACCGCGGGGGCAACGGCCGTCGACACGGCGATGAACCCGTTCCAGTCGTTCCTGCACCTGCTGTCGGACCCGAACGTCGCCTTCGTCCTGTTCACGGTCGGCGTCTACGGGCTGATCTTCGAGGTCATGAACCCGAACTTCGTCACCGGGATCCTCGGCGCCATCGCGATCATCCTCGCGTTCATCGGCTTCGGCAGCCTGCCGCTCAACGTCGCGGGGCTGCTGCTGCTCGGGCTCGGCGTCGTGCTGTTCGCGCTCGAGGCGCACGTGGTCAGCCACGGGCTGCTCACGGCGGGTGGCATCGTGTGCTTCCTGCTCGGCGCGTCGGCGCTGTACACCGTGCCGGGGAACCCGATCGGGCCCGACGTGGGTGTCGCCACCCCGGTGATCCTGACCGTCACGATCACGATGGCCGTGCTGATGGGCCTCGTCACGATCATGGCCGCGCGCACCCGCGAGCTGCGTCCACCCGCGGGAACCGTGGGCGTGCCGGTGCCCCTCGGGACGACCGGCGTCGTGCAGGCGCCGCTCGCGCCGCTCGGGACGGTGTACCTCGCCGGCGAGACGTGGTCCGCGCGCACGAAGTCGGGCCTCGCCCTCGACCGCACGACCCCCGTCCGCCTCGCCGGCTTCGACGGCCTCATCGCCATCGTCGAGCCGCTCGCCGCCGGCGAGCAGCCGACCCCGCCGCCCGCGCCGGTGCCCCTGCCGGCCGACCAGCCCTAGCCCCGGAGGACCCGCATGGAGCTCGCCCCCGTCCTGGCCGCCATCGCGTTCCTGATCGTGGTGGTGTTCGCGATCCTGTACCTGTCGGTCAGGGTCGTGCAGCAGTACGAGCAGATGGTCGTGTTCCGCCTCGGAAAGACGAACGAGGGGCTGGTCCGCGGCCCGGGGCTGCGGTTCCTGATCCCGGTCATCGACCGACCGATCAAGGTCGACATGCGCGAGACCTTCATCGAGGTGCCGAGCCAGACCACCATCACCAAGGACAACGCACCGATCAACGTCGACTTCCTGATCTACTGGCGGATCGTCGACCCGTTGCGGAGCGTCGTGAACGTCCAGTACTTCGCGGGCGCCCTCCAGGGCGTCGCGACGACGACCCTCCGCGCCGTGATCGGCGACATCCTGCTCGACGACGTGCTCTCGAAGCGCGAGCAGATCAACGAGGTCCTGCGCGCGAAGCTCGACGAGGTGACCGAGCGCTGGGGCGGCAAGATCACGACGGTCGAGATCCGCGAGATCACGCCACCGCGCGACGTCCAGGACGCGATGAACCGCCAGCTGTCCGCCGAGCGGACGCGGCGCGCGGTCATCACCGAGTCCGAGGGCGCGCGCCAGTCGGCGATCAACGTCGCCGAGGGCGAGAAGCAGTCGAGCATCCTCCGTGCCGAGGGCGACCGGCAGTCGGCGATCCTCCGAGCCGAGGGCTTCAGCCAGGCGCTCGAACGGATCTACAGCGCGGCACGCGGCATCGACGAGAAGACGATGACCCTCCAGTACCTCGAGGCGCTCAAGGCCATCGGCGCGAGCCCGTCCACGAAGTACGTCATCCCCACCGAGTTCAGCCGCCTGGCGGATCGGATCGGGGACTACGTCGCGGCCGGGCTGACCGGCGGCGGTGGAACGGACGCCTCGCTCGATACCGGCGGCTCGAGCGCAGCCGCCCGCAGCGGGTCGAGCGCGGCCGGGGACGCCGGATCGAGCGGCGGGTCCGGCATCGCCGGGTGATCCGGCGTCTCGCGCTCGTCGTCGCGGCGCCGATCGTCGCGCTGCTCGCGATCCGGCCGGTGACCGACCGGCTGGCCACGCGCCTGATGGCCGCGCCTCGGCGGCTCCCCGAGGAAGCCGGCATGCAGCCGGCCCTCGACCGGCTCGGCGGCGAGGTGGTCCGACTCCGGTCGCGCGACGGGCTGCGCCTCACCGGCCGCTGGCTGATCGCTATCGAGGCCGAAGCAGCCGGCGCCCACGTGCCCGTCGCTGACACGCGCGGCGATGCGCCGGACGGCGATCCCGGCTGGGGACCCGACCCGCGCGAGGCCATCCTGCTCCTCCACGGGTACAGCGGCTCGGCGACCCCCGACCTCGTCGAGCTCGGGCCGTTCCTGCGCGAGACCGCGTCGGTCCTCGGGCTCGACCTGCGCGGCCACGGCGGGTCGGACGAGTCGCCGACGACGTTCGGCGTCCGCGAGGTCGACGACGTCGCGGGTGCGCTCGCCTGGCTCGGCGAGCGGGGGGTCCGCAGGGTGGCGATCGTCGGGTCGTCGATGGGCGGGATCGTGGCGATCGCCTCGGTGGCCGTCCTCGGCGACGGCCGCCTCGCCTCGGCAGACCTCGACCCGGACGCTCCCGCCGCGGTCAGCGAGGCGCCGCGGCCGCGGATCGTCGCCGTGGTCGGCGACTCGGTCGCCCCGGAGCTCGAGGTGGTCGCGGGCAGCCGGCTCCGGGTGCCGTTCGGACGGCGGATCGCCGGTCACGCGTTCGCGCGTGTGGGGGAGCGGATCGGCGCCGATCCCCGGTCGGTCGAGCCCGGGGCCGTCGTCGGGCTGCTCGAGGACGTCCCGCTGCTCCTGATCCACGGCGGTCGCGACCGGACCGTTCCGCTCAGGGAGGGCCGGCGGCTCGCGGCGGCGGCGCCGGCCGGGTCCCGGCACGTCGTCATCGACGGCGCCGACCACGCCGAGGGCCACGCGACCGACCCGGCGACGTACGAGGCCGCGGTCACGAGCCTGCTCCGCGACGCGTTCCGGGCGACGCGACCGGCGCCCGGTGACGCGCCGGAGGGCGCCTGAGGGCGACCCTATACTGGCCCGAGCGTCGCGGGACCTTGACCCGGCGCGGGCGCATCGAAGTGGGGACAGCGGATGACGGGGAAGGTCCTGGTCGTCGACGACGACGCCAGCGTGCAGCGGCTCCTGCAGCAGACGCTCCAGCACGAGGGCTACGAGGTCCAGCTGGCGTCCGACGGGCCGGACG
This sequence comes from Chloroflexota bacterium, assembly GCA_025935925.1. Lineage (GTDB taxonomy): Bacteria > Chloroflexota > Limnocylindria > Limnocylindrales > CSP1-4 > CAIXZV01. The sequence continues at coordinate 53,461 of JAICUI010000011.1, read as the reverse complement.
CGCTCCGTCAGTGGCAGCAGGAGCCGCCGGCGCTCATCCTCCTCGACACGACGGTGGCCGGGCTCGACGGCTACGAGGTCGCGACCCGGATCCGGGCCGAGGAAGGGCCGGGCCGGCACGTCCCGATCATCATGCTCACCACCGACCGCGACGTGCAGGGCAAGGTGCGCGCGCTGCGCGCCGGTGCCGACGACTACCTGATCAAGCCGTTCCACCCTGCCGAGCTGAGCGCGCGGATGAAGAGCCTGATCGCGCGGTTCGGCTCGTCGAACTCGCTCGTCGGGCGTCCGCCGATGGGCCGCATCCACGCCTACTACGGGGCGAAGGGCGGCGTCGGGACGACGACGATCGCGATCAACGCGGCGATCGCGCTCAAGGAGCTCGGCCGGCGGGTCGTGCTCGTCGACGGCAACCTGCAGTTCGGCGACCACCGCGTGTTCCTCGACCTCGGGCTCGACCGCAAGAGCATCGTCGACCTGGTGAGCGCGCCGTCGATGGACGCCGACCTCGTGAAGAGCATCGTCCAGCCGCACGACTCGGGCGTGGAGCTGCTGCTCGCGCCGCCGTCGCCCGAGGCCGCCGACCTCGTGACGCCCGCGCACCTGCACCAGATCCTGGAGCTGCTGGCGGGGCTGTACGACTACGTGATCGTCGACATCGACAAGCGGCTCGAGGACCGGAACCTGATGGTGCTCGACGTCGCGGAGACGATCTTCGCGGTGATGACCGCCGACCTGTCGTGCCTCAAGAACGTCCGGCTCCTGCTCGAGACGATCGGCCACCTCGGATACGAGCAGAACAAGCTCAAGCTCGTGCTCAACCGGTCGAACGCGTTCACGGGCATCAGCACCAAGAGCGCCGAGGGGGCGCTCCGCCGGCCGATCGAGTTCCAGGTCGTGAACGAGTACCGGGGCGCGATCTCCGCGCTCAACACCGGGTCGCCGTTCATGCTCTCGAAGGCGGACTCCGTCCTCGGGCGGTCGGTGGCGGACTTCGCGCGGGCGGTCGACAAGGGTGCCGCGCAGGGTGCCGGGCTGCTCGCGCCGGCGGCATCGCGCTCCTAGCGAGTCGTTCCCCGAGCGGCGAGTCGAGGTCGCCACGGGCAGATAAGTCGTGGATGAGTGGCACGACGTACCGTGCCGCGCATGCTCGCGACGCTGGTCTCCGCCACGCTCCACGGCATCGCCGGCCGGCTCGTCCGCGTCGAGGTCGATGTCGCGCCGGGGCTGCCCGGCTTCACGATCGTCGGGCTGCCCGACGCCGCGCTGTCAGAGGCGCGCGAGCGCGTCCGGGGCGCGCTTCGCAACGCCGGCTACCACCACCCGCCGCGGCGGATCACCGTCAACCTCGCCCCCGCCGAGCTGAGAAAGACGGGCGCCTCGCTCGACCTCGCGATCGCCGTCGGGATCCTGCTCGGGTCCGAGCAGCTGCGCGTGGCCCCCGGGCGGGTGGCGTTGATCGGCGAGCTCGGGCTGGGCGGTGAGGTGCGAGCCGTGCCGGGGATGCTGCCCATGGGCCTCGCGCTGGTGGCCGCCGGCATCCGGCGCGCGCTCGTGCCCGCGGCGGCGATCGACGAGGCGCGGCTGGTGCCCGGGCTGGACGCGACGGGTGTCCGGACGCTCGCGGAGGCCGCCGAAGCGGTGCGGTCGCCACGCGCCCGGCGCCCCGCGCCGGTACCGCTGCCGCGTGCGGACGGCCTGGGCGCGGGTGGCTCCGAGACGGTCATCGCCGGCCGGGAGCGCGGCGAGCGGCCCGGCGACGCCGGCGTCGTGGACCTCGCCGACGTGCGCGGACAGGCGCTGGCGCGGCGCGCGCTGGAGATCTCGCTAGCCGGCGCCCACGCGATGCTGCTCATCGGGCCGCCCGGCGCCGGCAAGACGCTGCTGGCCCGCACGATCCCCGGGCTGCTGCCGGACCTCGACGACGACGCGGCCCTCGCCGCGACGATCGTGGCATCGGCGGCGGGGTCCGGGCCGATCCGGTCGCTCGTCCGGCGGCCGCCGGTGCGGTCGCCGCACCACACCGTGTCGTACGCCGGGATGATCGGCGGCGGCCCGCGCCTCTCGCCGGGCGAGGTGACGCTCGCCGACCAGGGCGTGCTGGTGTGCGACGAGCTGCCCGAGTTCGGCCGCGACGTTCTCGAGGCGTTGCGCCAGCCGCTGGAGGACGGATCCGTCTCGGTCGTCCGCGTGGGCCGCGCATCGACGTTCCCGGCGAGGTTCGTGTTCGTCGCGGCCATGAACCCGTGCCCGTGCGGGATGAGCGGCTCCGCCGACACGCCGTGCACCTGTCCGGCGCGTGTCCCCGAGCGGTACCGCCGCCGGATCTCCGGGCCGCTGCGGGATCGCATCGATCTGTGGGTCGCGGTGGACCGCGTGCCGCCGGCGGTCCTCGTCTCGGGTCCGGTGCCCGAGTCGAGCGCGGTGGTCGCCGCGCGCATCGCCGCGGCGCGCGAGCGGCAGCGCCGCCGGAGCGGCGACGTGCCGAACGCGAGGATCCACGGACGACGGCTCCGGACGGTGTGCGGACTCGGATCCGAGGAGGCGGCACGCGCCATCCAGCTCGCCGTGCGCGAGCGGCTGAGCGGGCGCGGGACCGAGCGCCTGCTTTCGGTCGCGCGCACGATCGCCGACCTCGAGGGCGAGGACGCGGTCACCGTCGACCACCTGGACGAGGCGGCACGGTTCCGGCAGCCGGCGGAGCGCTCCGTCGACGTCTCGCTGGCGTCGTGATGCTCGGGGTCGGACGTCGCGGTCCGCTCGGTCGCGACGTGGACGACGAGGCCGGCGGGGCGGCAGCGGCCCGGCGCGACGTCGCTGTCGACGAACGCGAGGCGTGGGCGGTCATCGGCTGCGTGGACGGGGTCGGGCCCGTGTCGTTCGCGCGGCTGGTCGCCACGTTCGGTTCCGCGCGCCGGGTCCTCGACATGGCGCGTGCCCGGGACGCCGTGCGGGCGCTCGTCGCGGCGACGGCGGACGACGACGGTCCGCCGACAATCACGCCCGAGGCGGCGAGGCTCCTCGTCGCCGCCGCACACGAGCCGCGGACGGTCGTCGATCCGGTTCGCCGCGCCGGCCTCCGGGTCCTGACGCTCGTCGACGACGACTACCCGACCCGGCTGCGACGCATCGACCTGCCGCCGCCGGTCCTGTTCGTGCGGGGCGATCCCGCGGCCCTCGAACGGGACCACGCGGTCGCCGTCGTGGGGACGCGCCGGCCCACGGGGATCGGCCGTGCCACCGCGGGACGGATCGGCGACGCGATCGCGGGGCTCGGCGCGACCATCGTGTCGGGCCTCGCGCTCGGCGTGGACGGCGCGGCGCACGCCGCCGCGGTCCGTGCCGGGACCCCGACCATCGCCGTGATCGGCGGCGGCCACGAGCGGCTGTACCCGGCGGCGCACGTCTCGCTCGCGGCGGCAATCGTGGCGGGCGGCGGCGCGGTCGTCAGCGAGTTCGCGCCATGGACGCATCCGACCCGGGGCACCTTCCCGCGCCGGAACCGGCTCATCAGCGGACTCTCCGACGCGACGGTCGTGGTCGAGGCCGGGGCGAGGAGTGGCGCGCTCACCACGGCGGCGTGGGCCCTGGAGCAGGCGCGCGGCCTCTACATCGTCCCGGGCCGCCTCGACGACCCGTCCGTCGCCGGCAGCCTCGCGTTCCTCCGCGAGGCCCGGGACGCCCAGATCGTCGTGGGCATCCCCGAGCTGCTCGAGGATCTCGGGCTGCTCGCGACCGACACCCGCGGCGTGATCCACGTGCCCGTCGATGCCGGACTGACGCCCGTCGAGCGGGCGGTCGCCACGCAGCTCGCCGCGGGCCGCGGCAGCGTCGACGAGCTGGTCGCGGGCACGGGGCACCGGAGCGCGACGGTCCTCGCCGCCCTGACGTCGCTCGAGATGCGCGGGCTCGTGGTCGAGGCGTTCGGGAGGTATCGCCCGACCGGGGCGCTCGCCGCATCCGGACGCCGGAGACGATCCGCGGTTCCTGTGTCGGCTCGGCGGAGCGCAGCATGACCGACCGCGGCGGGAACGCCCACGCCGGGTCGTCCGTCCGGAGGTTGCTCCGCCGTTTCGCGCGGTGGTACCCTCCGCCGGAGCCTGCGCCGGACCGCACCCGGCGCCATCACGTTTCCCCGGGGGTCACGCATCCGTCTACGCGCGTGCCCGGGTGAACGCAAGAGGAGCCCGTATTGCGGAAGCTCGTGGCGGCCGTCGCCGCCCTGCCGGTGCTGGCGATCGTCTACCTCGCGACGCTCGGCCGGGTCGGCGCCATCCGGATCGCCGCCGGCGCGGCGCTCGGCGTCGCCATCGGATTCGCGGTCATCGCGAACCTGCCGCAGGGCCGCACGAACGCGCTGCCCGCGTCGGTCCCGACCCCGGTCGAAGGACGGCTGTTCGATGCCGTGATGACGGGTCAACCGCTGACCCGAGCCTTCACGATCGAGTTCGACAGCGCGATGGACCCGGCATCCGTCGCGGCGGCCCTGCGCATCGAGCCCGCGAGCGCCGTCACCTTCTCGTGGGACCCGACGGGGCGGGTGCTCAAGGTGGCGCCAGTGAACCATTGGCAACCTGACACGCTGTATGCCGTCACGGTCGCCGCCTCGGCTCGGTCCGCCGACGGCGCCCAGCTGGCAACCGACGTCCGGTCGCTGGTGCTGACGGCGCGCGCCGGGTCGGCCGGGATCGCGCCCACGAAGGGCGCCGCCGACCGTGTCCCGCCCGGCACCGCGTTCCGGATCACGCTCGACCGGCCGGTCGCCGCGACCCTCGTCCAGGCAGCGCTCCACGCCGATCCCGCGATCGACGGGCGCGTCACGACCGGCGCCAACGAACGCGAGCTCCTGTTCACGCCCGCGACGGCGCTGCTCCCCGACACCACGTACACGCTGTCCCTGTCCGGGCTCCGGGACGCGGACGGCGTCCCGTTCGCGACCACGCCGCCGCTGTCGATCACGACGTCGGCGGCACCGGAGGTCGTCCGGTTCCGGCCGCGCGACGGCGACACGAAGATCGAGCGGACCGCGCTGCTGTCCGTCCGCTTCACGGAACGGATGAACCGCACGGCGACGTCGGCCGCGTTCCACGCGGTGGTGGCGGGCAAGGACCTCCCGGGGACGATTGTCTGGGCGGAGTCCGGCACGGTCCTCGTCTTCCGGCCCGCCGCGGCCCTCCCGTTCGGGGCAAGCGTCCAGCTGCGCATCGATCCGACCGCGACGTCCCGCGCCGGCGTCCCGATCGCGGCGGCGAGCGGCACGTTCACGGTCGTGCCCAAGCCCGCCGCGAAGCCGGCGCCGGCCCGCAAGCCCGCGAGCAAGCCCGCCACGAAGCGCGCGAGCAAGCCCATCGCCCGACCGCCGTCCGGCGGCGGCGGCGCCGCCTCGGGCAGCTGGACCGGCGTCGAGTCGTACTACCTGCGCCTGATGAACTGCACGCGGACCGGGGGCTGGGTCACGTCGGGCGGAAAGTGCTCGTCGCCCGGCGGCCGCGACGTCGCGCCGCTGCGGCTCAACTCGTCGATCAGCGGCCGGGTGTCGCGGCCGTACGCGAAGCTCCTCGCGACCCGCAACATCTGCGACCACTTCGTGGGCGGCACACCCGGTGACCGCCTCCGGCGCGCCGGGTACACGAGCTACCGCTGGGGCGAGAACCTCGGCTGCCGCTCGGGGAACCCGTACGCGGCGGTCCTCGGCTCGCACCTCTACTTCCAGAGCGAGCGGCCGTACAACGGTGGCCACTACCGCAACCTGATGGACGCGCGGTTCCACCAGGTCGGGATCGGCGTCTGGGTCTCGAGCGGGCGGGTGCGCCTGGTGGTCGACTTCTACACGCCCTGACGGCGGCCGGATCCGACCCGGCCACCCCGCGGTGGGACCATCGGGCGGGTGACGACGGGCACCGGCCGCCGTGACGATGCGGCGGTGATCCGCAACGTCGTCATCCACCTCGCGAACGAGCAGCCGCTGCTCGCCGACCTGTATGCCGTGCCGAGCCAGACCGACGTCGGCCTCGTGTGCACCAACCTGCGGATGATGGACGGCAAGCGTCCGGTGTTCATCGACGCGATCACGTCGACGTTCTTCTTCCCGTATCACGTGATGCGCTTCCTCGAGATCCCGCCCGCCGAGCTCGCCGAGCACCAGAGATCGGGCAGCGCGCCGCCGGCGTTTGCGTCTCCCGTGACGCCGCTGCCTGGCGATCCGCCGGCCGACGCGCGCCTGCCGGTCGTCGTCGGCGGGCCCGAGGACGGTGCGCCGGCGGGCGACCTCGACGACCTCGAGATCGAGCTCGACATCGACGAGGACTTCCTGCAGCGGGTCCGCGACATCTGAATCGTCGCGCCGAGCGTCGCCGGGAGCGTTCCCCGGCGCTCGGAGGGTAACGGGCTGGTAAGAGGGCCGGTGCTACACTCCCGGCCGCCATGCCCAAGAACCTCGTGATCGTGGAATCGCCTGCCAAGGCCCGCACGATCGAGCGCTACCTCGGATCGGACTACCAGGTCCTCGCCTCCTACGGGCACGTGCGCGACCTCCCCGAGAATCCCGGCAAGGGAAAGCTCGGTGTGGACGTCGAGCACGACTTCGCCCCGGAATACGTCGTGCCCGACGACCGGAAGCGCCAGGTGTCGGCGATCGAGAGGGCGGCGAAGGGCGCGGACCAGGTCTACCTCGCCACCGACCTCGATCGCGAGGGCGAGGCGATCGCGTGGCACGTGGCCGAGGCCGCCCGCGTTCCCGCCGCGAAGACCCGCCGCGTGACGTTCAGCGAGATCACGGAGGGGGCGATCCGCCAGGCGTTCGCCGCGCCGCGCGACATCGACCGCCACCTCGTCGACGCCCAGCAGACGCGCCGCATCGTCGACCGCCTCGTCGGCTACACGCTGAGCCCGCTGATCTCGCGCAAGGTCCGCGGCGGCCTGTCCGCGGGACGGGTCCAGTCGGTCGCGGTCCGAATGGTCGTGGAGCGCGAGCGCGAGATCCGCGCCTTCGTCGCGCGCGAGTACTGGACGCTCGAGGCGCAGCTCGCGACGGCCGCCGGCGAGTCGCTCACCGCGGACGTCGCGCGGATCGACGGCAAGGCCGTCGACATCGGCGACGGCGAGACCGCGGACCGCCATGCGACCGCCCTGCGCGCGCTGCAGCCGGTCGTCGACTCGGTCGCGACTCGCCAGTCGAAGCGCAACCCCGCCCCGCCGTTCACCACCAGCACGCTCCAGCAGGAGGCCAGCCGCAAGCTCGGCTTCAGCCCCAAGCGGACGATGCGCGTCGCCCAGGACCTGTACGAGGGCGTCGACACGCCGGACGGGCACGTCGGGCTCATCACGTACATGCGGACCGATTCGACGGCCATCGCCGGCGTCGCCATGGCCGAGGCCCAGCAGGTCATCGGGCAGCGCTACGGCGACCGCTACGGCACGGGCAAGGGCCGCGTGTACAAGACGAAGCAGAAGGGCGCCCAGGAGGCGCACGAGTCGATCCGCCCGACCTCGTTCGCCCGCGACGCCGAGGCGCTGCGCGGCACGCTCACCTCCGACCAGTACCGGCTCTACCGGCTCGTGTGGCAGCGCGCGCTCGCGTCGCAGATGGCGCCCAAGGAGCTCGAGACGACGACGGTCGAGCTCACCGCCGGGCCCTACCTGCTTCGCGCGTCCGCCACCCGGACGCTGTTCGACGGGTTCAGCCGGGTGTACACCGAGGGCCAGGACGACACGTCCGAGGAGGCCGAGCGGACCCTCCCCGCGCTCGCCCGGGGCGACACGACGACCGTCACCGACGTCACCCCCACCCAGCACTTCACCGAGCCGCCGCCGCGGTACACCGAGGCGACCCTGATCAAGGCGCTCGAGGAGCACGGCATCGGCCGCCCGTCGACGTATGCCGCGACGATCTCGACGATCGTCGACCGGGGCTACGTCCGCGTCGAGGAGCGCCGCCTGCACCCCGACGAGATCGCCGAGATCGTCACGGACTTCCTGGTCGACAACTTCGGCGAGTACGTGGACCTCGCGTTCACCGCCCGGATGGAGGAGGAGCTCGACGAGATCGCCGACGGCGACCGCGAGTGGGTCCCGCTCCTGCGCGCCTTCTTCGGCCCGCTCAAGGAGCGCGTCGACGAGGTCCGCAAGCGTGTCCGGCGCGCGGACCTGATGTCCGAGCCCACCGACGAGGTGTGCTCCGAGGGCCACCCGATGGTGATCCGCCTCGGCCGCAACGGGAAGTTCCTCGCGTGCTCGCTCTACCCCGAGCACAAGGAGACGCGCCCGCTGCCCGGCGAGGAGCCGCCGAAGCTCGAGGGCGAGGGGGAGCCGTGCCCGCAGTGCGGGGAGGGCGTGCTCACGACCAAGCGCGGCCGGTTCGGGCCGTTCCTCGGCTGCTCGCGCTATCCCGAGTGCGGCTACATCAAGCGCGAGGGCCCGCCGCCGCCGGACCAGCTGCCGTTCGAGGTCACCTGTCCGAAGAACGCCGACGGGCATCTCGTGGCGCGTCGCGCCCGGCGGACCGGCAACGTCTTCTGGGGGTGCTCCGCGTACCCCAAGTGCGACTTCACGACCAACGACGAGCCCACGGGGGCGATCCACGACGCCGACGACGCGGCACATGCCGAGGGGCGTGGCGCGGTGGCCCGGCGAGGCGAGGCCGGGATCTGCCTCACCTGTGGCGCGGCGATCGAGCTCCCCGACGGCCCGCTCGTGGGGCTCCGGCTCCCCGGCGGACCGCCGGATCCGGCGGCGCTCCAGCGGCCGGCGCGCGGCGCGCGGCGACCGGGCAACCGGAACGGCACGGGCGGCGGGCGACGCACCGCGCGCAGTACGGGGGGAACGGCGCGAGCCGGGTCCGGGTCGCGGCGCAGCCGCGCGTGACGCCCGGCACGCGACCGGATCGCGGCCGGACCGCCGTCCCGTGACCGGTCCCGAGGCGCTGCAGCGGTTCCTGCGCTCCCTCGAGGCGCGCGACGCCTCGCCGGAGACACGCCGGTCGTACGAGACGGCCGTCGGCGGCTACCTGGCCTGGCTGGACGCACACGGCGCGGACTGGCGGTCGCCGGGCAAGTCGACCCTCCGCGCGTATCTCGCGGAGCTGTCCGAGGGGCATGCCAGGACATCCGTCGCTCAGCGGCTCGCCGCGTTGCGGGCGTTCCACCGCTACTGCGCGCGGTCCGGGATCGCGGCCGGTGACCCGTGGGGCGCGATCGCGACGCCCCGGCTCCCGCGCCGCCTGCCCAAGGTGCTCGAGGTCGAGCAGGTGGAGGCGCTGCTCGCGGTGACCGACGATGACCTCGTCGCGGCCGACGAGGGCGGCTCCGCGACCGCTCGCCGCGATCCGGACCTCGCGCGGGCGATCGCCCTGCGGGACCGCGCGCTCGTCGAGACCGCGTACGCGGCCGGCCTGCGGATCAGCGAGCTCGCGGCCGCGGACCTCGGGTCGCTCGAACTCCGGCGCGGCGAGCTGCGGGTCCTGGGCAAGGGGCGCAAGGAGCGCGTGGGGCTCCTCGGGCGGCCGGCGCGCGAGGCACTCGCGGCGTACCTAGACGATGGACGCCCGGTGCTGGCGTCCCGCGGCGGCCCGCTCGCGCAGCCGCCTGCCGAGGTGTTCCTCAACCACCGCGGCGGACCGCTCGGGGTCCGCGGCCTGAGGATGCGCCTCGATCGGCTGTGCCGCCTCGCCGGGCTGCCCGAGGGCGTCAGCCCGCACACCCTCCGCCACTCGTTCGCGACGCACCTGCTCGATGGCGGCGCGGACCTGCGGGTCGTGCAGGAGCTGCTCGGTCACGAGAGCCTCGCGACGACGCAGGTCTACACCCACGTGTCGCCCGCGCGCCTCCGGGACGCGTACCGGCTCGCGCATCCGCGGGCGCGATCGCACGCGGCCGGCGGCGCCGACGCCTGATGGACGAGTCGGACACGATGGCCGCGCAACAGACCGGGACGGTTGCGGTGCCCGGGGAGGCCGCCGCGGGGATCGCCACCACGGCCGCCACGGCCGCGACGTCCGTCGGCGCGGCGCCGGCGGCGGAGCCACGCGCCGGGTCGTCGACGACGCGCGCGCTCGCCCGTGCCGGGCTTCTCGTCACCGTCCTGTTCCTCCTGTCCCGCGTCCTCGGCTACGTCCGCACCATCGCGATCGCGGCCGCCGTCCCGGACGTCGGCTCGCTGTCGCCGTTCTTCGCCGCGTTCCGGATCCCCGACTTCCTGTTCCAGCTCGTCGCGGCGGGCGCGCTCTCGTCGAGCCTCATCCCGGTGATCGCCGGGCTGTTCGCGACCGAGCAGGAGGCGCGTGCGTGGCGCGTCGTGTCCACGATCACCACGCTCATGCTCTCCGGCCTCGTCCTGCTGGCCGGCCTCGTGCTCCTGTTCACGCCCGGCCTCGTCGGCATGATCACGCCGGGCTTCGACCAGGCCCAGCTCGCCGAGACGACGGAGCTGACGCGGATCATGGTCCTGTCGCCGGTGTTCCTCGCGGGCGGTGCGATCGCGGCGAGCATCCTGAACGCGCGCGGCCGGTTCGGAGCCGCGGCCCTCGCACCGCTCGTCTACAACGTCGGGATCATCGCCGGGGCGCTGCTGCTCGTCCCGGCGTTCGGCATCCCGGGCCTCGCGTACGGCGTGGTCATCGGCGCGGCGGGCCACCTGCTCGTCCAGGTCCCCTCGGTCGCGCGCATGGGCGCCCGCCTCCGGCCACGCATCGACCTGCGCGACGACCAGGCGCGGCTGGCGTTCCTGCTCATGGTTCCGCGGGCCATCGGGCTGGGCGCCGTCCAGGTCGTGTTCCTGGTCATGACGAGCCTCGCATCGACGCTCGGTCCCGAGGCACTCCCGGTGTTCACGTTCGCGTTCACCATGCTCCAGATCCCGATCGGGATCTTCGGCGTGCCGCTCGGCATCGTGCTGCTGCCGTCGCTGGCCCGGGAGGCCGCGACCGGCGCAACTGCAACGTTCGCGCGGCTCCTCGGGCGTGGTCTCGCGATCCTCGCGTACGCGATGATCGGGGTCACCGCCCTGGGCATCGTCGTGTCGGAGGATCTCGTGCGCCTGCTGTTCGGCGTCGCGGACATCAGCGAGTCCGCCATCGAGGCGACGGCCGCCTGCCTGGCCGTGTTCCTGCTCGGGCTCACCGCGCATTCGCTGATCGCGGTCCTGGCCCGCGCGTTCTATGCGCTGCAGGACACCCGAACGCCGGTCGCGGCCGCGCTCGTCGCGGTCGTCGTCAACATCGTCGTCGCGAACGTGCTCATCGGCCCCATGCAGCTCAACGTCCTCGCCGCCGCGATCGCGGTCGGGGCGTGGCTCGAGACGGCGATCCTCGTCGTCCTCCTGCGGCGCCGGACGCCCGACCTCGGGCCGGACCTGCGGCACCTCGGGATCGTGATGGCCAAGTCGACGCTCGTCGCGGCGGCCGGCGGTGTCGTCGCGTGGACGGCGGGCGCGTGGCTCGTCGGGCTGTGGGGCGAGGCGCCCGGCTATCTGTTGCTCGCGGTGCGAGCCGCCGTCGCGGTCGCGCTCGGGGGGCTCGTGATCGTGGCGGGGTCGCTGCTGCTCCGGATCGGCGAGCTGCAGACGATCACCGGGGTTCTCGTCGACCTCGTCCGCCGGCGGGCGACGGCATGAGCGCGGCGCAGGCCGCACCGGCGGCGACGCCCGACGCGGACGCGTGGGACGCCCGGGTCGAGGCGAACGCCCTGGGCTCGTACCTCCAGCTGTCCGCGTGGGCCCGCGTCAAGGGCGTCACCGGCTGGACCGTTCGCCGGCTCCTCGATCCGTCGTCGGGCGCCGGCGCCCAGGTGCTCCTCCGACGGCCCGGGCCGCTGCCCTGGTCGTTCGCGTACGCGCCGCGCGGACCGGTGCTCGAGCGGTGGGACGCGGCGTCCATCGAGGCGTTCACCGATCTCGCCCGATCGGCGCTCCGTGGCGGCGAGGCCCGCGCCAGCCACCTCCGGATCGACCCCGAGATCGAGGCCGGCGGCGACCGCGACGCGGGCGGCACCGTGACGAGCGCCCTGCGTGCCGCCGGGTGGCGTCCGTCGCCCGCGATCCAGCCGGCCGCCACCCGGACGATCGACCTTGCGCCCGCCGAGGATGCGCTGTGGTCGGACCTGCGCAAGAAGTGGCGGCAGTACGTGAACAAGGCACGCACGGGCGGCGTGCGCGTCGTCGACGCCGACGGCGGCCGGCTCGACGAGTTCTACCGGATCTACGAGGAGACGGCGGCCCGCGCGGGGTTCCTGATCCGCGCCAGGTCGGCGTACCGCGACATCTGGGAGGCGTACGCGCCCGACGGCCGCGCCCGCCTGCTGTTCGCGGAGCTCGCGGACGGCCAGCCGGTCGCCACGCTGTTCCTCGTCCGGGCGGGTGGGCGCGTCGTCGAGCCGTACGGCGGGATGACGCAGGCCGGCGCCGATTCGCGCGCGAACTACCTGCTCAAGTGGGAGGCGATCCGGAGCTCGAAGGAGCGCGGTGCGACGAGCTACGACCTGTGGGGGCTCGCGACGGGCGGCATCGACCACTTCAAGACCGGGTTCGGCGGCCGCGAGATCCGGTACATCGGCGCGCACGACCTCGTGCTCGATGCGTTCGGTCGCCGGACGTACAGCGTCGCGCAGCGGGCGCGGGTCCGGGTCGAGCGGATGCGCCACGGCCTGCGCGGCGGCGCGTCGGCGTCGGGGTACACCGGCGCGCCGGGCACGGCCGGCGACGGTGCCGACGGATGACCGCGGCAGCCGCGTGAGCGAGGCGACGGCCGGGACGCCCGCGGTGCGCGTGGTGACCGGCGACGCCCTCGAGCGATGGGACGCCGAGGCCGTCGACGTGCCCGGCGGCCACGTGTTCCAGTCGCGGGCGTGGGCGGAGCATCGGGCGGCCGGCGGCTGGCGGCCGGTCCACCTCGCTGTTGGCGACGCCCGGGCGCTCGCGCTCGTCCGGGACTGGCCGTTCCTCCCCGGCGGGTCCGCGTACCTGCCGCGCGGGCCGGTGGGCCCCGGCACGCCGTGGGTCGACGGCGACGGAACCGGCGCGGCGATCGGCGCGGCGCTCTCGGCCGTGGCCACGCAGCTCGCGGCTGCGGGCGTCGACGTGCTCGCGGCGGACCCGGAGGTGGCCGCGTCGGACGCCGGGTACGCCCACCGGCTGCGCGGGGCCGGGTTCCATGCGATCGCGGAGGTCCAGCCGTCACGCCACCGGATGGCGCTGCCGCTGCCGTCCGACGGCGACGCGGCGGCGGTGCTCGAGGGCGTGGCGAAGGCGACCCGCCAGCGGATCCGGCGCGCGGAACGTGACGAGGTGTGCGTCGTGCGCTGGGACACGGCGCCGACCGAGCTCGAGGGGAGCGTGCGCGGCGGCGAGGATGCCGCCGGCGCGCTCGAGCGGTTCTACGGCCTCCTCCGCGAGACCGGCGACCGCCGGGGCTTCACGTTCGCGGGCCCCGCGGAGTTCATCGCGTGGTGGCGGCGGGCCCACGCGGCGGGGCACCTCGTCTATCTCGAGGCCCGCGAGGGATCCGCCGACGGCGACGTCCTCGGTGGGCTCGTCCTCTACCGCCATGGTCGCCGGCTCTCGACGGCCCACTCCGGCGACCGCGCGGAGCGGCGCCGCGACCACCCGGGCGCGATGCATCTGCTCCGATGGCGCGCGATCGAGCTCGCGCTCGCCGAACGACGGACCGAGATGGACCTCGGCGGCGTCGACGTCGCCGGGGCGCGCCGGCCGCCGGAGCCCGGCGAGCCGACGCACGGCCTGTACGAGCACAAGCGGTCGTTCGGCGCGGAATGGGTGCAGCTCGTGGGCGCGCAGGAGCGGGTCGTGCGGCCGCGCCGCTACGCCGCCGGGCGCGCGGCGTCGAAGGCCGCGCGGCTCCTCGGCCGCGCGACGGGACGATGAGCGCCCACGAGCCGGACCCGGTCGAGCGCCTCGTCGCGGCGGCGGCGCCGGGCGAGCCTCGCCGCCTCGCCGGCCTGCTCCAGCGCCTGGACGCCTCGGCCCTGGTGCGTGGCGCCCGGCTCGACGACCGTCCCGCGGGCACCGGGGCACTTGCCGGGATCGAGGTCCGCGGCGTCGCCGAGGACTCGCGCGAGGTCCGACCGGGGACGCTGTTCGTCGCGGTGCCCGGGTTCCACGTCGATGGGCTCGAGTTCGTGGACGCCGCCGCACGGGCGGGGGCGGCCGCCGCAGTCGTCGAGCGGCCGGTCCCCGGGGTCCCGGTGCCGCAGCTGGTCGTCGCGGCCTCGAGGACCGCGCTCGCCGCGGCCGCGGCGTGGTGGAACGAGGATCCGTCGCGGGGTCTCGGGGTCATCGGCGTGACCGGCACGGACGGCAAGACGACCACGTCGTTCCTCGCGGCCGCCGCGCTCGAGGCCGCGGGGCTGAGCGCCGGGCTCATCGGCACGGTCGAGACACGCGTCGGCGACACCCGGGTGCGCCACGAGGCGCACGTCACGACGCCCGGCGCCCCGGAGCTCCAGGCGACGCTGCGGGCGATGGCCGCGAACGGCAATCGGGTGGCGGTGGTCGAGACGACGTCGCACGCGCTGGAGCTCGAGCGCGTCGCCGGCATCGCGTACGACGCCGCGGTGTTCACGAACCTGACCCACGAGCACCTCGACCTGCACGGCACGTTCGAGCGCTACCGCGCTGCGAAGCTGAAGCTGTTCACGGCGCTCGCCGAGGGTCCGTCCAACCCGCGCAAGGAGGTTGCCGGGCGCCCGTGGCCGAAGCTCGCGGTGATCAACCGCGACGATCCCACCGCGCCCTGGTTCGAGGCCGCCGCCCGCGAGGCCGGGGCGACGATCCTGACGTACGGGACGGATGCCGCCGCCGACGTCCGGGCGACCTCGGTCGAGGAGGACGCGCGCCGTCTCCGTGTGGGGTTCGTCGGCGCACCCGGCGAGGGGCGCTTGGAGCTGCGGCTCGCGGGCCGGTTCAACGTCCACAACGCGCTCGCGGTCGTCGCGCTCGGCCAGGGGCTCGGCCTGGATCCCGACGCCGTCCGCCGCGGGCTCGAGGCCGTCGAGGGCGTGCCGGGCCGGATGGAGCGCATCGACGCCGGGCAGCCGTTCGGGGTCATCGTCGACTACGCGCATTCGCCGGCGTCGCTGCGCGGCGTGCTCGACCTGCTCGCGCCGATCGCCGCGGCCCGCGGCGGGGGGCTGATCGCCGTGTTCGGGTCGGGGGGCGAGCGGGACGTCGCGAAGCGATCCGCGATGGGCCGGATCGCCGGCGAGCGCTGCCGACTCGTCGTGGCGACCGACGAGGACCCGCGCGGCGAGGACCGCCAGGCGATCGTCGACGAGATCGTGCGCGGCGCGGGGGGCGCCGGCCGGCGCCCGGGCGTGGACGCCCTCGCGATCCCGGATCGGGACGCGGCCATCGAGGCCGCCTTCGAGCGTGCCCGTCCGGGCGACGTCGTGCTCCTTGCGGGCAAGGGCCACGAGCCGACGATCCTGTACGCCGACCACGCGATCCCGTGGGACGAGGCGGGCGTGGCGCGACGGACCCTCGCGGCGATGGGCTTCATGGGCGAGGCCCGCTGACCGGTGCGCGGCTGCCTGTTCACCCTGATGCTCGCCGCGATCGTGCTGGTGCTGGTGCTGACCATCGGCCTGCCCGCGGTTGCCGAAGGCCTCCTCTCGGGCGCCGTCACCGCCGCCGGGCTGCACTCGGACGACACGACGGTCACGGTCCGGAGCGACCCGCCGACCGACCTCCTCGGGATGCGCGCCGACCACGTGCGCGTTCTCGCCGACCGCGCCACGTACCGCGGCATGGCGATCGACCACCTCGACCTCGCGCTCGCCGACGTCTCGGTGCTGGATCGCACGGTCGGCGGCGTCGGCGGAACCCTGACCGGCGTCACGGTCCCGCTCGAGGACGGGACGACCATCCGCCTCGACGCCATCGGGATCTCCGGCGAGCCCGACCACCTCGTCGCGACCGCGGAGCTGCCAAGGGCGCAGGTGGAGTCGCTGATCTCCGACGCGATCGAGCGGCAAGCCGGCATCACGCCCAAGGCGGTCGTGCTCACCGCCCCCGACCGGCTCACCGTCCGCACCGGGCTCGGCGTCGACGTCGACGGGCGGTTCGTCGTCACGCCCGCCGGCGACCTCGTCGTCCGTGCCGAGGGCTTCCTCGCCGGCACGGACGTGGTGCTCCTCCACGGCGGCCAGGACGTCCCGCTCACGCTGACCTCGGCGCGCGTCACGCCGCAGGGCGGCCTGCGGCTGTCGGGCGGGCTCGCACTGTCGCTCCTCGGCTGACCCTTGGCTGGTGCCGGTCCGCGAACGGCCACGGGGTAGACTCCGTGGATGGCCGAGCCCGTCGTCCGTGATCCGGAGGTGCCCCTCGAGGCACCGGCGGCACCACGCGCCAGGGGCCGCGCCCGGACCGCTACCGAGTCGCCGGCGTCGCCGGCTTCGACGCCCGCGACCGACGTCGCCGCTGCCACGACGAGCGCGCCCGCGCGCCGCGCCCCCGCCTCCGGGACGACGGATCTCGAGGAGCTCCGCGGCCGGCTGCTCGCGGCGCTCCGCCAGCACCACCCGCAGGCCGACCTCGTGCTCGTCGACCGAGCGTTCGACCTCGCCGTGCAGGCGCACGAGGCGCAGGTCCGCGCGTCGGGCGAGCCGTACGTCACGCACCCGATCGCGGCGGCGCAGATCCTCGCCGAGCTCGGCATCGACCCCGTCGCCGTCGCGGCCGCGCTCCTCCACGACGTCCCGGAGGACACCGAGTACAGCCTCGCCGACGTCGAGGATGCCTTCGGCCCCGAGATCGCGCACCTCGTCGACGGGGTCACGAAGCTGTCGCGCTTCTCGACCCACAGCCACGAGCAGCAGCAGGCCGAGAACATCCGGAAGATGTTCCTGGCGATGGCCGACGACATCCGCGTCGTGCTCATCAAGCTCGCCGACCGGCTGCACAACATGCGCACGCTCGGGGCGCTCAAGCCCGAGAAGCAGCAGCGCATCGCCCGCCAGACGATGGAGATCTACGCCCCGCTCGCGGAGCGGCTCGGGATCTGGCAGATCAAGTGGGAGCTCGAGGACCTGAGCTTCAAGGTCCTGGAGCCCGAGGCCTACCGCGAGCTTGCCAAGCTCCTCGACACGCGCCGCCGCGGCCGCGAGGGCTACATCGACCAGGCGATCGAGGAGCTGCGGCCGCGGCTCGAGGCCGCCGGCATCGACGCCGAGCTCCAGGGCCGCCCGAAGCACATCTACAGCATCTGGAAGAAGATGCAGCGCAAGGGCGCGGAGTTCGGCGAGATCTACGACGTCTACGCCATCCGCCTGCTCGTCGACGAGATCCGCGACTGCTACGCGGCGCTCGGCATCGTCCACGCGCTGTGGCGCCCGATCCCGGGCCAGTTCGACGACTACATCGCCGTACCCAAGAACAACCTGTACCAGTCGCTCCACACGGCCGTGATCGCGCTCGACGGGAAGCCGCTCGAGATCCAGATCCGGACCCACGCGATGCACCAGGTGTCCGAGGTCGGGATCGCGGCCCACTGGCGGTACAAGGAAGGCTCGAAGGCGGAGCGCGACTACGACGCGAAGCTCGCCTGGCTGCGCCAGCTGATGGAGTGGCAGCGCGACGTCAGCGACTCGGACGCGACCGAGTTCGTCGAGGGCATCAAGCTCGACATCTTCCAGGACCAGGTGTTCGTGTTCACGCCGCGCGGCGACGTCAAGGACCTGCCGGCCGGCGCGACGCCGCTCGACTTCGCGTACCGGATCCACACCGACGTCGGCCACCGGACGATCGGAGCGAAGGTCAACAACCGGCTGGTGCCGCTCGACTACCGGCTCAAGAACGGCGACATCGTCGAGATCGTCACGACCAAGGGCGAGCACGGACCGTCGCGCGACTGGCTCAACATCGTCCGCACCTCGCACGCGCGGGAAAAGATCCGGCAGTGGTTCAAGAAGAAGGACCGCGCGGAGAACATCGTCCACGGCCGCGAGTCCCTCGAGCGCGAGCTCCGGCGCCTCGCTCGGACCAACGTCCAGGCCGTGGGGCTCGACAAGATCGCGGAGGTCGCGCGCGCCTACAACCACGACACCGTCGACGACTTCTTCGCGGCGATCGGCTACGGGGCGATCAACCCCCAGACGGTCGTGATGCGGCTGGGCGTGCTCGACGACGGCGCGGCGGCGCTGCCGACGATCGCGCCGACCCAGCCCGCGCGCACCGGCGGCGTCCGGGTCAAGGGGGTGGGGGACCTCCTCGTCCGGTTCGCCAAGTGCTGCCACCCGATCCCGGGCGACCCGATCCAGGGGTTCATCACCCGGGGCAAGGGGATCACGGTGCACCTGCGCTCCTGCCCGACGGTGCTCAACGAGCGCGAGGTCTCGCGGCTGATCGACGTGGAGTGGGAGGCCGCGCCGGCGCAGACGTACCCGATCGCGATCCGCGTCGAGGCGTACGACCGGACGGGCCTGCTGTCCGACATCACCCAGGTGATGGCCGAGAACAAGGTGAACATCCTGTCGGCGAACGTCGGGGTGAACCCCGACCACACGGCGGTGGTGGCGATGACGCTTCAGGTCGCGTCCGTCGCGCAGCTCGCGAAGGTGATGTCACGCGTCGAGCAGCTCAAGGACGTGCTGAACGTCCAGCGAGACCTCGGCTAGGGCTACCTCGGCCGGGCGGGGGTTGCGGGCGCCGCGGCGCCGGCGACCGGGCGCTTCGCGCCACGGCCCTCGACCTGGGAGGCCGCGCGGATCCTGCGCAGCCAGACCCACGCGATGCCGCCCATCGCCACGCACAGGACGCCGCCGATGATCATGGCTTCGGCGACGCCCGCGGTGGACGCCACGTAGCCCATCAGCAGCCCGCCGATCGGCGTCGAGCCCGCGAACACGGTCGTGTACACGGACATCGTCCGGCCGCGCAGCTGGTCGGGGACCGCGAGCTGGATCGTCGTGTTCGCGGTGGCGGCCATGGCGATGGCGCCCAGCCCGACGAAGAACATCAGGGCGAGCGACAGCGCGAACACCTGGGTCAGCCCGAGCGCCACCTCGGCGACGCCGAGCAGCAGCGCGCCGCCGGCGATGAGGCCGACGCGCGTGCGGCCCGAGAACGCGATGAACAGGGCGGCGAGCAGCGAGCCCACGCCCGACGCGGCCATCAGGAAGCCGTAGCCCGTCGCGTCGGAATGGAGGATCTGCTCGGTCAGGGGCGGGATGACGACCTGGAAGTTCATCCCGAACGTCGACACGAGGCCGATGACGAGGATGCTCAACAGCACGAGCGGCGTGTGGCGGACGTAGCGGAGGCCCTCCCGCAGCCCGGCGACGACCTCGGCCGCGGACGTGGGCCGGGCGATCGGCGGGACGACGCGCAGGTCGCCCTCGCGCATCGCGAGCAGGGCGATGAGGACGGCGAGGAAGCTGATCGCGTCGATGAAGAACGCGGTCGAGATGTCGAAGGCCCCGATCGTGAGCCCCGCGACCGCGGGCCCGAGGATCCGCGCGCCGTTGAACATCGCGGAGTTGAGCGCGATCGCGTTGCCCACGTCCTCGCGGCCGACCATCTCGACCGAGAACGCCTGGCGCGTGGGCATGTCGACGACGTTGGTCAGGCCGCCCAGGAAGGCGAGGATCATCACGTGCCAGACCTGGATCGAGCCGCTGAACACGAGCGCGAACATCGCGAACGACAACGTCATCTTGATCGCCTGCGTCGCGACGAGCGTCCGCCGCTTGGGCAGCGCGTCCGTGATCAGGCCGCCGAACAGGCCGAGGACCATCACCGGGATCCACTGCATCGCGGACACCACGCCGAGCAGCAGCGGGTCACCGGTGAGCTGCAGGATCAGCCAGCCCTGGGCGACGGTCTGCATCCACGTGCCGACGAGCGACACGAGCTGGCCGCCGAAGTACAACCGGTAGTTGCGGTGCCGGAAGGCCCGCGCGCCGTTCGCGAACGTCACGCCGGCGCCGGCGAGCGTCACCCGCGGGGCTCCGTGCCGCCGCGGGACGCGGAGCGCCGCGGCCGGGGATCGTGCGTGTGCGTCGGCTCGCGGCCCGCGTCGAGGTCGTCGACGTGGCTGGCGAGATGCGACCGGCGCTCCTCCGCCTCGACGATCATCGCCTCGAGACGGTCGATCTTCTGGCGCAGCGACGTCACCTGGCGGTCGACGCGGTCGATGGCGTCGGTGAGGATCTGGCGCCGTTCGACGGGGTCGCGCGACGAGCGGTAGCGGTCGCGGTTGCGGGCGCGCGCGTCCTCGTCCTCGAGAAGCTGGCCGATCTCCGCGAGCGAGAAGCCCGCGTCGTCGCGCAGGCCGCGGATGAAGCGCAGCCGGTCGAGGTCCTCGCCGTCGTACAGGCGATACGCGCCCTCCGAGCGGGCGGCGGGGGCGAGGAGCCCGACCTCTTCGTAGTAGCGGATGGTCCGCGGCGTGAGGCCGGTCTCCGCGGCGACCTCCTGGATGCGCAGGAGGCGGGGAGCGACGTCGGTCATCGCGTGATCCTACCAAACCTTCCCGTTCACGTAAAGGTTAGGGTCACGTCGCCTGGATTGCCTATGCTTGCGGGCATGCCGGTCGATCCCGACTCCCGCGCGCGCACGCACCTCGCCAACGAGCGCACGTTCCTCGCTTGGTTCCGGACCGGGATCGGCCTGATCGCGCTCGGCCTCGCGGCAGCGCAGTTCCTCGACCCGACGGGGCAGGGCATCGTCCGCGCCCTCGCAACGCTCGTGATCGCCACCGGTGGCGTCCTGGTCGTCGTCGGCCTCTGGCGCTATCGACGCGGTCGCGACGAGATCGACGCAAGCGCGTTCGTGCCGGCGTGGACATCGATCGCCGTCGCAGCCGGCCTCGCCGTGCTTGCCGCGCTCATCGCCATCGGCTTCGTCTGGCTCCTCCGCAGCCCCGCATAGCCCGTAGACTCGGATCGATGCCCGCCTTCCGCGCCCCCCGGGGCACGCGCGATCTGCTGCCCGAGGATCGCGCCGTCTTCGACCGGCTGGCATCGACCGGCACGGCGCTCGCCGTGCGCTACGGCTACCGGCCCATCGAGACGCCGATGTTCGAGCAGTCGGCCGTGTTCGAGCGCGGGATCGGCAGCGTGACGGACGTCGTCGAGAAGGAGCTGTTCCGGATCGCGCCGCGGAGCGAGGAGGCCGAGGCGTGGGCGCTCCGGCCGGAGCCGACCGCCGGGATCGTCCGGGCGTACGTGCAGCACGGGATGCAGACGTGGCCGCAGCCGGTGAAGCTCACGTTCACGGGACCGATGTTCCGGTACGACCGTCCGCAGGCCGGGCGGTACCGCCAGTTCTGGCAGTTCGACGTCGAGGCGATCGGCGACCCGGGGCCCGCCGTCGACGCCGAGATCATCGAGCTCGGGTTGCGGTTCTACGGCGAGGTCGGCGTCCGCGACGTCCAGGTGCTGGTCAACTCGATCGGCGACCCGGCGTGCCGGCCGGCGTACATCGACGCGCTCCGCGACTTCTACCGCGGCCACCTCGACGTGCTCCCGCCCACGGAGCGCGACCGCCTCGAGCGCAACGCCCTCCGGCTGCTGGATTCCAAGGACCCCGCGATGGTCGAGCTCAACGCCTCGGCGCCGCGGATCACCGACCGGCTGTGCGAGGCGTGCGCCGCGCATTTCGCGTCGGTGCAGGTGCACCTCACCGCGCTCGGCGTCCCGTTCCGGATCGAGCCCGGCCTCGTCCGCGGGCTCGACTACTACACGCGGACGGCGTTCGAGTTCTACGTCGCCGGACGCGAGGGCCAGCAGCAGGCGCTGGGCGGTGGCGGCCGCTACGACGGGCTGGTCGAGCTGCTGGGCGGCAAGCCGACGCCGGGGATCGGGTTCGGCCTGGGGCTCGACCGGGTCGCCCTCGTGCTGGCGGAGCAGGGCACCGAGCCGCCGGCCGCGGAAGGGCCGCTCGCGGTGATCGTCGGCGCGGACCCCGAGGACACCGTGACGCGCCTGAAGGTCGCCACGGACCTGCGGGCGGCGCGGCTGCGCGTGCGCGCGGACCTCGGGCGCCGCAAGCTCGGTCGGCAGCTCGAGGCGGCCGGCAGGGACGGCGCGCACTTCGCCGTCATCCTCGGCGACGAGCTGGCCCAGGGCCAGGTCCAGGTGCGGGACCTGCTGGCAGGCACCCAGCGCACGGTGGGCATCGACGACCTGGCCCGCGAGCTGGCCCGGGCCGAGGCGAGCCACCACCACGGGTGAGCGCGCGGCGGGCTCAGCGCTCGAGGCCGCGCGCCTTCTCGAGCACCAGCTGGTGGTCCTGCGACAGGCCCGTCGCGAAGCCCGCCTCGCACAGCGCGAGGTAGTACTCCCACGTGCGCAGGAATCGCTCGTCGAACCCCAGGGCCCGGACCGCGTCGCGGTTGGCGAGGAACCGCGTCCGCCAGGCGCGGAGCGTCCGGGCGTAGCTCGGCCCGATGTCGTCGGCCGAGCGCAGCAGCAGGCGCGTCCGGTGCAGCGATCGCTCGATCACCGCGAGCGACGGGCACAGGCCGCCCGGGAAGATGTACGTCTGGATCCAGTTGGCGCCGCGGCGCTGGGTCTCGTACGCGGCGTCCGGGAAGGTGATCACCTGGATGCTCGCCCGGCCGCCCGGCCGCAGCGCGCGGTCGACCGCCGAGAAGTACGCCTCGTAGTACTCGGCGCCGACGGCCTCGAGCATCTCGATCGACACGACGGCGTCGAACTGGCCCTCGACGTCGCGGTAGTCCTGGAGGCGGATCTCGACCCGGTCCTCGAGTCCCGCCTCGCGGACGCGGTCGCGGGCGAGGCTCGCCTGGGCCTCCGAGATCGTGAGCCCGGTGACCGTGCAGCCGCGCTCGCCGGCCGCGTACAGCGCGAAGCCGCCCCAGCCGCAGCCGATCTCGAGCACGTGCATCCCCGGTCGGAGCCCGGCGTTGTCGGCGATCCGCCGGTACTTCACGCGCTGCGCGTCGGCGAGCGACTGGTCGGGCGACTCGAAGACCGCGCTCGAGTACGTGAGCGTCTCGTCGAGGAACAGCCGGTACAGGTCGTTCGAGAGGTCGTAGTGGGCGGCGATGTTCCGGCGGGCGCCGGCGCGCGTGTTGCGACGGAGCCGGTGCGCGACCGTGCGCGGAATCCCGAGCGCGGCACTCCACGGGCCGCGACCGAGCGCGAGCGCCGAGCGGTTCAGCGCCGCGAGCTCGATCAGCGCCTCGAGATCGGGCGACGACCACATCGCGTCGACGTAGGCCTCGCCCGCGCCGGTCTCGCCGTGGAGCAGGATGCGGGTCGCCGCGCGGCGGTCGTGCACGTGGAGCTCGGCGCGGCGCCCGGCGCGGGCGTCGCCGAACACGTGCTGCTCGCCGTCCGGCATGACGACGACGAGCTGCCCGATGCGGATCCGCGCCGCGGCCGCGAGGGCGGCGCGAACCGCGAGACGCGAGCGCCGGCCGGCGGCGGACGAGGGCCGGCCGGCGGCGTCGATGCGCGCGCTCACCGCGCCACCTCGCCCGCCATCGGTCCGGCGACCGCCGGGCCGTGGCGGTGGAACCGGACCCCGCGCCGCCAGAGTCGCAACGCGTGGAGATGGATGGCGAGCACCGTCCAGTGCGTCACCAGCGGCCGCCGCGCCAGGACGCGCAGCAGCGCCCGATCGGTCAACGGTCGCCGCTCCAGGACGAGGCTCGTCGAGAGCAGCGGTTGGCCGTCCTCCTGCTCGTTGATCGCGATCCGCAGCGAGTCCGCGCGTTCGTCGACCGTCACGCGGTAGCTGCCCTCCATGCCGATGAACGGCGACACGTAGAACGCCTTGGCCATCGCGCCGCGCAGCCGGTCTCCCGACCCGCCGTGCAGCGTGTACAGGTGGCGCTCGCCATGCGTGTTGTGGACCTCGACGACCACCGCACGCAAGTCGCCGCCGCCGTCGCGGCAGAGGTAGAAGCTCGCCGGGTTGAAGACGTGGCCGAGCACCCGGGGATAGGCCACGAGGGTCACGCGCCACCCCGTCGGGTCGACGCCCTCGCGCACGAGGTGGCCGAGCACCGAGGCGCGGAGGTTGACCGCGGCCGGGATCCAGTGGTCGGCATCGTGGAAGGCGACGATCCCGGCGCGGTTGCGGCGGAGCAGGCGGACCCGCCGCACGGCCTCGTCGATCTCGCCGAGGTCGAGCGCCAGGTACCACACCCGGTGGCGCAGCCCGTAGCGGACCGGTCGGGCGCGGCGGTGCTCGACCGTGCCC
Organism: Chloroflexota bacterium; assembly: GCA_025935925.1. Classification (GTDB taxonomy): domain Bacteria; phylum Chloroflexota; class Limnocylindria; order Limnocylindrales; family CSP1-4; genus CAIXZV01. Next base: position 29,285 of record JAICUI010000011.1, on the reverse strand, counting down.
TCCAGCAGGTGCGATCTCATGCCGCGGCCTCGTCGTCGCCGGCGGCGCCTCGCGACGCCGCGACCCGTGCCGCCGCCTCGTACCCGGAGCGGCAGCCGTCCTCGTGGAAGCCGTACCCGAGGTGCGCGCCGGCGTAGAACGTGTCGCGGTGGCCCTGGAGCCGGGCGATCGCCGCCTGCGCGTGCAGCTTGCCCTCGGTCGCGAGCGGGTGGCTGAACGAGCGCGTCACGAGCACCCGGTCATCGCGCAGCTCCGGCCCGGGGTTGACCGACACGAACAGCTGCGTCGGGCCCGGGAGCGCCTGGAGTCGGTTCATGTGGTACGTCATCGACAGGCCTTCGTCGGGATCCTCGCACGAGCGGCGGACGACGTTCCACGACGCCCACGCGCCGGCGCGCCGCGGCATCAACCGCTCGTCGGTGTGAAGGACGACGCGGTTCGGCGCGTACTCGACGCCCGCGAGCGCCCGGCGCTCGGCGGGGTCGGCGTCGCCGAGCAGGTCGAGCGCCTGGTCCGCGTGCGTGGCGAGGACGACCGCGTCGACCCGCTCCGCGTGGCCCGCCGCGGTCCGGATCACGGGACCGCCCGGGGTCCGCATGACGGACTCGACCGCATCGCCGCAGCGCACGCCGCCCGCCGGCAGCTCGGCCACGATCCGGTCGACGTACGTCCGGGAGCCGCCGGTGACGGTTCGCCAGCGCAGGGTGCGCCCCGCACCGATCAGCCCGTGGTTGTCGAGGAACTCGAGCAGCTCGTGGACCGGGTGATCGAGCGTGCGGCCCGGCGGCGTCGACCAGACGGCCGCGGTGATCGGGACGATGAAGTGGTCCCGGAACGCCCGCCCGAACCCGCCGTCGTCGAGGAACTCACCGAGCGTCCTCGGGTCGCGCGGTCCCGCGAGGACCCGGCCCGCGAGCCGGTAGAACCGCGCCACGTCCGGGAACATGCGGAGGTACGAGGGGCGAGCGGCGAGCGAGCGCTGGGCGAAGAACCCGCGCGGGCCGCGGGTCCCGTACTCGACGTCGCACGCGAGGCACGACGACGCGAACGACATGTCGCTCGGCTGGGTGGCGACGCCGAGCTCCGAGAACAGGCCGACGAGCCGCGGGTACGTCCGCTCGTTGTAGACGATGAAGCCCATGTCGACGTTGACGGGTTCCCCCGGCGCGTCGACGGTCTCGGTCGCTACGTGGCCGCCCGGGCGCGCGTGGCCCTCGAACATGACGACGTCGTGGCCGTCGCGATGGAGCGCCCACGCGGCCGTCAGCCCGCTCACGCCGCTGCCGACGATCCCGACCCTCATCGCGGCGCCCCGGCGGCTCGCGCGTCGAGCGCCGCCCGCATCCCGGCGGCCGCCTGCGCGCCGATGCGCTTGAAGGCGCCGCCAGCGAACGGCGCGAGGAGCCGCATCCAGCCGGTGAGCCGGAGGTCGGCGGTGTAGTCGACGACGGTGCCACCGTCCGGCGCCGCCGCGAACCGGATGTCGTCGACCGCCTGGACGCCCGAGCCGCTGCCGCGGAGGACGACGCGGACGGGCGGCTCCCAGCCGGCGATCCGGTACTCCATCGGCGCGACGCGGCCGCCCATGCGCACCCCGAGCCGGTAGCGGGCGCCGCTCCCGACCGGCCCGGCGTCCAGCCGCTCGGACGTCGCGGTGCCCGGGTCCCACGCCGGGGCGTTCGCGAAGTCGGCGACGAACGCGAACGTCTCGTCGAGCGGCAGGCGGGTGGTGACGGTCTCGTGCAGTCGCGGCATGCGGGGCCCCTGGTTGCAGGGCCGGTGGCAGGCCCGATGCCACTCCTTCGCACGTCGCGCCCATCCGGACGGGTCCGCCGCGCGAATCGGTGGCGATGGACCTTCGAACCCTCCCCGACGACCTCGCCGAGCTGACCGTCGTCCCGAGCTTCACCAGCGCCGGCTACCGGCTCCGGCGCGCCCTCTACGCCTGGGACGATCCCGCGGCGTGGTCGCTGGCGGGCCGCGTCGTCGTCATCACCGGGCCGACGTCCGGGCTCGGCCGCGAGACGGCGTCGTCGCTCGCGGAGATGGGCGCGAGGCTCGTGCTCGTGGGCCGCGACGCCGCGAAGCTCGACGCCGTGCGCGCGTCGCTCGCGCCGCCGGCCGATGGGGCGCACCGGTCGGTCGTCGCCGACATGGCGTCGCTGGCGTCCGTGCGCCGCGCGGCGGCCGAGATCCTCGCCCTCGAGCCGCGGATCGACGTGCTCATCGACAACGCGGGGACGATGGTCCCGGCACGCGAGGTGACCGAGGAGGGCCACGAGCGCACGTTCGCCACCATGGTCCTCGGCCCGTTCGTCCTCGTGTCGCGGCTCCTGCCGGCGCTCGACGTCGCGCCGTCCGCGCGGATCGTCGCCGTGACCTCGGGCGGGATGTACGCGCAGGCGCTGCCGCTCGACGACCTGGAGTACGAGCACGGGACCTACGACGGGACGCGGGCGTACGCGCGGGCGAAGCGGGCGCAGGTCGCGCTCGTTCGCGAGTGGGCGACGCGCCTCCGTGCGCGCGGGATCACCGCGAACGCGATGCACCCCGGATGGGCCGACACGCCGGGCCTGGAGGCGTCGCTGCCGGGCTTCCATCGCCTCGTCGGGCAATGGCTCCGGACGCCGGCGCAGGGCGCCGACACGATCCTGTGGCTTGCCGCGTCACCCGAGGCCCGCGGCCAAACCGGCCGCCTCTTCCTCGACCGCCGCGCGCGTCCCTTCGACCGGCTCCCGTCCACGCGCCTCGATCGCGTGGCGCGCGCCGAGCTGTGGGACCGCGTCGTGCGGCTCACCGGCGAGCCGGACCCGATGGCGCGGACCCGACGCTCCGGTGGTCAGGCGTAGCTCGCGATCGCCTCGAACAGCAGGTCCCAGAACCGGGCGTCGTCCACGGCGGTCGCGACGTCGGCGTTCGGCGTCGTCGCGCCGCCCTGCGTGTAGACGCCTCGCGGCCGGAACGCGGCGTCGAGCCCGCGGCCGTCGCACAGCGTCATCCCGTAGGCGACCGAGCCGCGCGCCGTCTCGACCTGCACGTTGAGCGGCGCCGTCGTGACGATGGTGGGGTCGATCAACGTCGCCACCGCCATCGGGTCGTGGAGCGCGCCGCCCGGCAGGCCCGAGTACTGGCCTTCGCCGATGGCGTAGAAGTCGAGCATGTCCGCGAACGCGATCGCGGTCCGGCGGCCGGTGGCGCGGAGCTGGTCGCGGCGATCGGGCGTCGCGAGCGACTGCATCGTCACGTTGAGGCCGACCATCGTGATCGGCGTGCCGGCCCCGAACACGATGTGCGCGGCGTCCGGGTCGGCCCAGATGTTGAACTCCGCCGCGGGCGTCACGTTGCCGAACGTCAGCGAGCCACCCATGATCCGGAACCGCTTCACCCGCGAGGCGAACCCGGGGTCGCGGCGGATCGCCATCGCGACGTTCGTCAGCGGCCCGACGGCGAACACCTCGAGATCCGGCACCGACCGTGACAGCTCGATCAGCACGTCGACCGCGTGCGCGTCCATCAGCGGCATCGTCGGCTCGGGCAGGTCGGGGCCGTCGAGACCGCTCTTGCCGTGGACGTCGGGCGCGAAGTGCGCCTCGCGGACGAGCGGCCGGTCGCAGCCAGCAGCGACGGGGATGTCCGTCCGGCCTCCGAGCTCGAGGACGCGCCTCGCGTTGGCGTGCGTCCGCTCCAGCGGCGCGTTGCCGTGGACCGCGGTGACGGCACGGACGTCGAGATGACGGGCGGCGAGGAGGATCGCGAGCGCGTCGTCGTGGCCGGGATCGCAGTCGATGACGACGGCGGGGCGTTGGGTGTCGGTCATCGGATCAGGGTACGGAACCCATGGCCGCGTTGGGGGCCCGTCGCGGTGGCATACGATAGGGACCCGTCACGCCCAGCAGCCCGGAGTCGTTCGTGCCCGCCGAACCCGTCAGCCTCGCCACGCCCTACCGCACGCACACCAATGGCGAGCTGCGAGCCGATGACGCCGGGACCCGGGCGAAGCTCGCCGGCTGGGTGCACCGCCGGCGCGACTACGGGAAGCTGATCTTCATCGATCTCCGCGATCGGCACGGGATCACCCAGGTCGTGATCGACGCCGCGGACGCGCCCGAGGCGCACGCGACGGCGAGCCGCCTCCGCTCCGAGTACGTGGTCGCGTTCGAGGGCGAGGTCGCGCGCCGCCAGCCGGGCACGGAGAACGCCAGGCTGCCGACGGGCGACGTCGAGCTCCAGGCCCGCACGGTGACGATCCTGAACGAGGCCAAGACGCCGCCGTTCTACCTCAACGACCCCGACGCGACGATCGACGAGAGCCTCCGGCTCAAGTACCGCTACCTCGACATCCGGCGCGAGGCGATGCAGCGTCGCCTGCTGCTCCGGAGCCGCCTCGTCCAGGCCATCCGCGAGGTGCACCACGCGAACGGCTTCGTCGAGGTCGAGACGCCGAACCTCATCAAGTCCACGCCCGAGGGCGCGCGCGACTTCATCGTTCCGAGCCGCCTCCAGCCGGGCGCCGTGTACGCGCTCCCGCAGAGCCCGCAGCAGCTCAAGCAGCTGCTGATGGTCGCGGGCATCGACCGCTACTTCCAGATCGCGCGCTGCTTCCGCGACGAGGACCTGCGCGGCGATCGCCAGCCGGAGTTCACCCAGCTCGACCTCGAGATGAGCTTCGTCGACGAGGCGGCCGTGATGGCGTTCGTCGAGCGGATGGTGATCGAGGTCACGCGGGCGACGGTTCCGGATCGACCGATCCGCGAGACGCCGTTCCCCGTGTTCACGTACGCCCAGGCGATGGAGCGCTTCGGGTCCGACAAGCCCGACCTCCGGTTCGCGATGGAGCTCGTCGACCTCGCGCCGGCGCTCGAGGGCGGATCGGGCTTCCGGGTGTTCGACGAGACGCTCGCGAACGGCGGCCGCGTCAAGGCGATCGCGGCGCCGGGGATGGCCGCCGCGACCCGGCGCGAGACGGACGACCTGACCGAGTACGCCCGGCGCCACGGGGCGAAAGGCCTCGTCCACCTCGCGGTCGAGGCGGGCGGCGACCTCCACGGGCCGATCGCGAAGTTCCTGTCCCCGGAGCTCCAGGCGCGGCTCGTGTCCGCGAGCGGCGCCGGCGAGGGCGACCTGCTGCTCATCGTGGCCGACACGGCGGGCGTGACCAACGACGTCCTCGGCCGCCTTCGGCAGGAGCTGGGCAACCGCCTCGGCCTCGCCGATCCGAACGAGCTCGCGTACTGCTGGGTCCACGAGTTCCCGATGTACCAGTGGGACGCCGACGGCCACCGCTGGGACGCGACCCACAACCCGTTCAGCGGCGTGCTCCCGGACGACGAGGCGCTGCTGACGACGAACGCGGGCAGCCTCGACGACCGGTCGCCCGACGACCCCGCGGGCAAGGCCCGGGCGATGCAGTACGACATCGCGCTCAACGGCTGGGAGCTGGGCGGCGGATCCGTCCGGATCTGGAACCCCGACCTGCTCGCGCGCAGCTTCAACCTCCAGGGCTACACGCGCGACCAGATGGAGGAGCGGTTCGGCGCGATGCTCGAGGCGTTCCAGTACGGCGCGCCGCCCCACGGCGGGATCGCGCTCGGCATCGACCGCTGGGCCGCGCTCCTCAGCCACCAGACCAACATCCGCGAGGTCATGGCCTTCCCCAAGACCCAGTCCGGGACCGACCCGATGCTTGAGGCGCCGTCGGCCCCCGAGCCAGAGCAGTACGAGGAGCTCGGGCTGCGCTTCGTCGGCGTCCCCGGGCGCGCGTAGCGCATGCCGCTCGTCGCCCGCGGCCTCGCGGCCGAGGATGGCGCCGCCTACGCGGCGTCGGTCGAGCGCGCGGTCGCGGCGGGCGAGCTCCTCGGGTCGTCGTCGCCCCACGGCGAGTTCCTCGTCCCGTGGTCGCTGTCCGAGCCGCAGCTGGTCGGCGTGGCGGAGCTCGACGGCACCGTGGTCGGGTGGGTGCATCCCGAGGTCAAGGCGCTCGTCGTCGAGCCCGCGTTCCGGCGCCGCGGCATCGGCCGGTCGCTCGTCGAGCTCGGGCTCCAGATGGAGGCGTTCCGCGCGCGTCCGAACCTGCTCCTCGGCGTCGTCCCGGGCGAGGAGCCGGCGCACGCCTTCCTCGCCGCGACCGGCTTCGAGCTCCACTCGCTGCTGTGGGACCTCGAGCTGCCGGCGAGCGCGGCCGCCGCGTCGCCCGCATGGCCGGACGGCGTCACCGTGCGGCCGATCCGAATCGGCGAGGACCGGCTGGCGTTCATCCGGCTGTTCAACGCGGCCTTCGCGGATCACGCGACGCCGCTCCACATGGACGAGGCGATGGCCACCACGCCGGAGCTCGACCTGCCGTGGGCGGAGGACGACCTCCTCGTCGCCGAGCTGGGCGGCGAGCTGATCGGCTTCTGTGCCACCGAGCCCCGCCGCGGCCAGGACGGCGCCGTGGAGCCGCGGGCCGAGATCTGGACGATCGGCGTGCGGCCGGACCGCCAGGGCGCGGGTGTCGGCCGCCAGCTGCTGCGCTGGGGCGTCGAGCACCTGCGCGGGATCGGCGTGGAGACCGTCACGCTCTCCGTGAATGGCAGGAACCCGCGGGCGCTCTCGCTGTACGAGTCCGAGGGCTTCGTCCGGACGACGACGCGCGAGCGCTGGGCGCGACCGGTTCCGGCGGGGACCTGAGCGGCCGCGGGCCGCGGGTGCGGGCCGGTCCGGGCGGCTAGGGCTGCGCGTCCAGGCCGTGGAGCAGCTCGACGGTCGACGCGGCGACGCTCCGCTGCTGGTCGTCTCGCGAGATCGTCGCCGGCGGGTCGTTGGGCTGGCCCGTGTAATACCCCATCTGCTCGTGGTTGCCGCCCGGGATCTCGACGAACGCGGCGCCGGCGGGCACGGCGGCGCGCGCGTCGGCGCCCGACATGCGGGCGGCGCCGGCGTCGAGCGACCCCCACGTCGACAGGACCGAGAGCCGGCTGGCCGACAGGTCGGTCGCGGCGTACGCCGCCCAGAACACGAGCCCGTCGAGCCGGTCGAGGTGGTCCGCCGCGTACTGGGCCGCCATCGACCCGCCGAGCGAGTGCCCGCCGATCGCCCAGTGCCGGATCCCGGGATGCGCGGCGATGGCCTCGTCGGCCTTGCCGATGCCCAGGATCGCAAGGTTGAGCGGCATGGCCTCGATCACGACGAGGTACCCCTGGCCGGCGATGGCCTGCGCGAGCGGCCCGTACGCCGCGGGCGGCACCTTCGCACCGGGATAGACGATCAGCCCGGTCGTCGGTGGCGCGGCGACGGGCGACCATTCGAGCCGGCTCCCGGCGTCGTGGAACGTCACGTCGGGCGTCGAGGCGAGGGACGCGTCGGCCTCGGGGAGCAGGGGCTGCGGCTGGAGCCACCACGCGCCGACGCCGACCAGCCCGAGGATCGCGACGATCAGGACGAGGCCGACGACCCGGGGGTTGGGGCGGCGCATGTGGGATCCGGCTAGGACAGGGTGACGCGGACCGACGGCGGTCCCGAGGGCGGCACCTCGTCGGGCAGGTCCGCGAGCGCCGAGCCCCACTCGTGGTCGTGCGCGTCGGCCGGGACGGGCGGCCCCTCGTAGGGCGGCAGGTCGGCGCGGGCGACGGAGACGTCGTGGGTCGTGCCCGGGTCGCCGGTATCGAGCACCACGAACGGGACGCCCGCCGCTTCGAGCTCGTCGAGCAGCTCGTCCGGCATCCGGTCGGCCCCGAGGGCGGCGAAGGCCGCCAGGTGCGCGACGGGAATCAGCGCCGGGAACCCGGCCTCGCCGCCGAACGCGGGTCGCAGGACGGCGGATCGATCCTCGCCGTGGGCCTCGATCAGCTGGGTCACGGTCTCGGCGTCGACCCACGCGAGCCGCGCCGGCCACACGAGCGCGGCGTCGGTCTCGGCGACGAGCCGTCGCGCCGCCTCGATGCCGTTCACGATCTGGGCCACCGGGCCGCGCGCCGGGTCGACCGGCTCGACGAGGGTCGTCTCGGCGTTCGCGAGCGCGGCCGCGACGTCACCGTCCGGGTCGAAGGAGCAGACGACGACCGGGGTCGCGCCTCCCGCCCACGCCGCGTCGGCGATGCGCCGGACGCCCGGCGTGCCGTCCGCGTCGGCGAGGGCGGACGCGGGGACGGCGGCGAGGACGACGGCGGCGACGGTCATGCGGATCTCCCTCGGGTTCCGGCAGTCTAGCCGCCCCCGGAACCTTTCCGCGCGACGCGCGTTATTGTCGGTGACGCGTTCGTCACCCGCGGACGCAGCCCCGAGATCGCGTCGTCGAGGAGCCTTGCGCTGCCCATCCAACGCGGCCTGTGGTCAATCGTGCTCCACCGGAGCCGGGCCGACTGGCCGGTCCTGTTCGCCTCGTGGGTGCTGCTCGCGAGCGCGATCGCGCTCCTCTCGGCCGGGACGCTGTACACCGACGCCGTGACGCTCGCGGGGCTCCACCGCGAGCTCCGGGAATCGCCGCCGGCGGACCGCGCGGTCACCGTCCGCACGCAGATCCTCGCCGACCGCCTCGCGCAGGCCGACGGCGCGATCCGGCCGCAGCTCGAGCAGGTCCTCGCGCCGACCGGCGGCGACCTGGCGAGGGACGTCCGGTCCGGCCCGTACGCCGACGCCCGCGAGGATCCCGACAGGGTCACGCGGCTGCTCGTGTTCGGCGCGTTCGACGGGATCCGGGACCACGGGACGCTCGCCGACGGCCGCTGGCCGGATCCCGGCAAGTCGCCGGTCGAGGTGGCGGTCTCGCAGGCCGCCGCACGGATCCTCGGCGTCAGGACCGGCGACACGCTCGACCTCGTCGGCCGGCTCGACAACCGCCCGGTCCAGGCCATCGTCACCGGGACGTGGACGCCCGACCCGGCGGATGCGTACTGGCTCGGCGAGCCGCTCGTCCTGTCGGGCACGGAGACCGGGGGCTCGTACACCGTCGTCGGCCCGCTCGTGGCGGACCAGGCGGATGTCGTCGGGCCGCTCTCGGGCGGCCGGCCGCTCGACGCCCGCTGGCGCGCGATCCCGTCCATCGAGGGCTTCGGCCCGGACACGCTCGACGAGGTCTCGGGTCGCGTGGCGGGGCTGAAGGAACGGATCGCCGCCGCGATGCCGGGCTCGAACCAGGCCACGGTGACGACGCGCCTGCCGGACATCCTCGCCTCGGTCGACCGCTCGGTCCTCGTCACGCAGGCCGGGATCCTGCTCCTGCTCGTGCAGTTCGGCGTGCTCGCCGGGTACGCGGTCGTGCTCGTCGCGGCGCTGCTGATGGAGCGCCGCCGGACGGAGACGGCGCTCCTGCGCGCCCGGGGCGCCGGGCTGCCGCACCTCGTCCGGATGTCGCTGCTCGAGGCGATCCTCGTCGTCGTCCCGGCGGTGATCGCGGCGCCGTGGCTCGCGTCCCTGGTCGTCGCCGCGGTCGGCCTGAGCCCCGCGCTCGCGGGCGTCGGGCTCGAGGCGCCGCTTCCGGGGCCCGCGACGTTCGGCGTCGCCGTCGGCGTGGGGCTGCTCGCCGTGCTCGCGCTCGTGCTGCCGACGCTCGCGTCCGGCGTCAGCATCGCCGGCGTCCGGGCGGCCGTCGGTCGGCAGGTCGGCCGCACGCTGCCGCAGCGGCTCGGCCTCGATCTCGCGCTGGTCGCCCTCGCGGCGATCGCGCTGTTCCAGCTGCGCCTCTACGGCGCGCCGCTGACGCGGACGGCGCGCGGCTCGCTCGGCGTCGACCCGCTGCTCGTCGCGGCCCCGGCGATCGGGCTCCTCGCGGGCGCGGTGCTCGCGATCCGGATCGTGCCGCGACTCGCGGAGCTCGCCGAGCGGGTTCTCGGTCGCGGGCGCGGGCTCGTCCCGGCGCTCGGCGGCCGCCAGCTCGCGCGCCGCCCGCTCCGATACACGCGCGCGGCCCTGCTCCTCGTCCTCGCCGCGGCGCTCGGGACGTTCGCGTCGGCGCACGCGGCGACGTGGACGACGAGCCAGACGGACCAGGCCGCGTTCGCGGCCGGCGCGGACGTGCGATACCACCCCCCGGATGCGCCGTCGGTGCCGGACTGGGCGACGGGCGACGCGCTCCGGGCGCTGCCGGGTGTGGACGCCGCGACCCCGATCACGAAGGGCGGCGTGTCGGTCGGCACGGCCGTGCGCGACGCGACGCTGCTCGGCGTCGACGGCACCGCGCTGGCGGACATCGTCCAGCTGCGCGCTGGACCGGACACCGATCGCACCCTCGCTTCGCTCCGCGCGCTCGCCACGGACCGCGACGCGAGCGCCCAGGCCGCCGGCCTGCCCCTCCCGGACGGCACCAAGCGGCTCTCCGTCACGCTCGATGCGGCACTGGCCGCGCTCGAGGGGTTCGGGCCGATCACGAAGGGCTACGAGGGCGTCAAGGCGCTCGCGGTGATCCTCGACGCGGACGGGCGGATGGCCGAGCTGGAGGGATCGGCGGTCCCCGGCGACGCCGCAGGGTCGCGGTCGGTCATCGACCTCGTCGCGCCCGGCGGGATCGGCGCGCTGCGCGGCCCGTTGCGGCTGGTCGGGCTCCAGGTGCGGGCGGCGATCGATGCTCAGGACCCGAGCACGATCGCGGGCGGCCCGATCACGCTCCACGCGCTCGCGACCAGCCCGGACGCGACGGGCGACGCGTGGACCGAGACGCCGATCACGGACCTGTCCGGACGGTGGACCATCGACAACCCCTTCGCGCCGCGGGACACCTACCGCCCGACCGCGCCCGGCCGGCTCGACGTCGAGACGATGACGCCGCGCGACGCCATCGGCTGGGGGCTCCAGGTGGGCTACGAGGAACCGCCGGTCATCCCGGTGGCCGTCAACGACGCGTTCCTCGCCCAGTCGGCGGCGAAGGTGGGCGACACCCTGGCCGCGACCGTCGTCGGGCTGCCGGTCAAGCTCCACCTCGTCGGGCGCGTCGCGGGCTTCCCGTCGCAGGTCCCGTCCAGGCCGCTCGTCGTGGCCGACGGCGCATCGCTCGGGCTCGCCACGTTCGCCGGCGGGGCCACGCTGCCGCCGACCGACGAGTGGTGGATCACGACCCGGCCGGGAGCCTCGGGGACGATCGCCGCCGCCGTCGCGGAGCCGCCCTTCGGCGCGCAGGCCGTCGTCGACCGGAATGCGCTCCAGGCGGGCCTCGTGGGCGACCCGCTGGGGCTCGGCGTCATCGGCATCCTCGGGCTCGGGTCGATCGCCGCCCTCGTGTTCGCCGCTGTCGGATTCCTCGTCACGACGACCGTGTCGACGCAGGAGCGGCTCGGCGAGTTCGCGCTGCTCAAGGCGCTCGGCGTGGCGCCTCGCCAGCTCCTGTCCTGGCTGACGGCGGAGGGCGCCGCGCTGCTGTTCGTCGGGCTGCTGGCGGGCGTCGGCCTCGGGCTCGTGCTCGCGTGGCTCGCGCTGCCGTTCGCGACGCTCACCTCGTCGGGCGAGCCGCCCATCCCCGCGCCCGTCGTCGTCGTGCCCGTCGATGCGCTGGTCCCGACCGTGATCCTCGCCGTCGTGCTCCTGCTCGCGACGGTCGTTCTCGTCGGGCGGCTGCTGCCCGGCGCGCAGACCAGCGCGGTGCTGCGCGCGAGAGACGAGTGACGATGGGCTGGACGATCGTCGCGCTGCGCCGCCTGCGCACGGACCTCGGGCCGACGCTCGGCGTCCTGCTCCTCGTGCTCGTCACGGCACTCCTCGCGGCGCTCGCCCCGCGCGTGCTCGCGTCGCTCGCCGATGCCGCCGTCCGCGGCGCCGTCGATGCCGCGCCGGTCCAGGCACGCAACGTCGTCGTGCTCGAGAACGGCATCGTGCCGCCGCCCGCCGACGCGAACGCCGATCCGCTCGAGCAGGTCCGGGCCGCGGGTGCCGACCTGCTCGACACGTTCCCGCGCCGTGTGCGCGCCATGGTCACGAACACGGACGCCGTCGTGGAGAGCGCCCGGTTCCGGCTGACGAAGCCGACGACCGACCCCGCGTTCATCCGGTTCCGGATCCAGGACGGGATCGCGGAGCACATCCGGTACGTCGAGGGGCGGCCGCCGACTCCGACGGTCACGACCAAGGACGGCGTCGGGCCGTTGAAGCTCCGCAACGTGCCCGTGTACGAGACGTCGGTGTCCGCCGACACGGCGAAGCGGTTCGGCGTCGCGCTCGGCGACGAGCTGGAGCTGATCGGCGACCCCGGCGACCCGCTCCTCGGCCGGACGCCGGCGGACGTGTACGCGTATGCCCGGATCACCGGCATCTACGACGTCCCGGACGCGACCGACGACTACTGGTTCGACGACCCGCTGCCGATCCACCCGGTGATCCGCGCGCTGTCCCTCGAGGCGCAGCTGCTCGACGCGGTGCTGCTGGTCGATCCGGGCGTGCACGAGCGGCTGGCGCAGGAGGCCGGCAGGCTCGAGCGCCCGCTCGCGTACAGCTGGCGGTACACGCTGGACACGGACCGGATCACCGCGGGCAACGCGGCGGGCCTCGCGACGGCGTTCCGCCGCCTGAACGTGCAGTACCCGTCGCCCAACATCACGCCGGCGAGCAACGTCGCGCTGCGCACCGGGGTCCTGCCGCTGCTCGACGGGTTCCGGGCGTCGTGGGCCGCGGCCCAGTCGATCCTCGCCGTCACCGCGCTCGGGCCGATCCTCGTCGCGATCGCGACGCTGGGGCTGATCTCCGTCCTCGCCGCTCGGCGCCGCCGGTCGACCATGGCGCTCGCGAGGAGCCGCGGCGCGACCGCCCGGCAGGTCGTGGCGCCGGTCGTGATCGAGGGGCTGCTCGTCGCCGTGCCGGCCGCGGTGATCGCCGTGCTCGGCGCGATCGCCCTCGTCGACGTGGGCAGGGCGCGACCGAGCGTCGTCGCCGCCGCGGCCGTCGTCGCGGTGGCGGTCGCCGTGCTCGTGGCGACCGTCGTGCCGATCGCCCGGTCGACCGGACCCGAGCGGCGTGCCGGCGACCGCGGCGCGGGCGGCCCGGGAGCACGCCGGCTCGTGCTCGAGACGGTGCTCGTCGTCCTCGCCATCGCGGGCGCCTGGCTGCTCCGGGAGCGGGGCATCGCGACGACGGCGCCGACCGCGCAGGGCCGCCCGGCGGGCTTCGACCCCTTGATCGCCGCGGTCCCGGCGCTGGTCGGCATCGCGGCCGGCATCGTCGCCGTTCGGCTGTTTCCGCTGGTGATGCGCGCCGCATCGGCGATCGGCCGACGGCGTCGCGGGCTGGTCGCCCTGCTCGCGACCCGGCGCGCGGCCGACGGCGGTGCCGGCTCCGCGGTGCTCCTCGTGCTCCTCGCCACGGCGACGGTCGGGGCGTTCGCCGCCGTCTCGCTCGACAACCTCGACCGGGGCGCGGATCTCGCGGCGTGGCAGGCGGTCGGGGCGGACTACCGGATCGAGGCACCCAACGGCGGCCTCCCCGCGTCGCTCGATCCCGCCGCCCTCCCGGGCGCCGAGGCCGTCGCGCGCGAGTTCCAGGGAAGCGTCGAGGTGAACCTCACCGGCGCACAGGTGCTGTTCGACGCGATCGAGGGCGCCCAGCTGCACCAGGTCCTGACCGGCAGCCCGGCCATGCCCGACCTCCCGGCGGCCTTCGACGACCCGTCGGCGGGCGGCCCGATCCCGGCGATCATCTCGCGCGAGGTCGCCGAGAGCGCGCGCGGGGTCAAGGCCGGCGACACGTTCAACCTGAGCATCCAGGGCTACAACCTGCCGTACGTCGCCGCGGCGGTCGTCGACAGCTTCCCGGGCCTCCCGTCCGGGCGCGGGTTCGTCGTCGCCGCGCGCGAGCAGTTCGTCGCCCGCGCTCCCGAGGCCCGGCTCGTCCCGACGGACCTCCGGGTCCGGGCACCGGCGGCGGATGCGGCGGCGTTGCGCGCCCACGTCGCACAGGTCGCGCCGTCGATCACCGTCGCGAGCCAGGCCGAGGACGCCGCCGCCCGCCGCGCATCGCCGGTCACCGGTGCCGTCCGATCGCTCATCCTCGTCGCGGCGCTCGTGACCGCGGCGTACGCCGCGCTCGGGGTTGCCGCTGCGCTCGCGCTCGCCGGGCTCGCCCGGACGCAGGAGACGGCGCACCTCCGGACCCTCGGCCTCACGGGCCGCCAGTCCGCCGCGCTGCTGCTCGCCGAGCACGGCCCCGTGACGCTCGCGGCGTTCGTCGCCGGCGGGCTGCTGGGCGCCGCGCTGTTCGCCCTGTTGCGGCCCGCGATGGGCCTCGGGACGCTGGTCGGCGCGTCGATCGACGTGCCGGTGGTGCTCGAGCCCGCGCTCCTGCTCGCCATCCTGGTCGCCATGACCGTCGTCGTCGGCTTCGGGCTGTGGCTCGGCGCCGTGCTGCAGCGCCGCGTGAACCCGGTCGCCGTGCTCCGAGGGAGGTTCGAATGACGCCCAACCCGCCCCGTGCCGACGCGGCCGCGCCGGTGATCGAGGACCTGCCCTCGCGGCGCCTCGGCGCGCCACGGCCCGATCCGCTGGCGGGCACGGAGCTCCGGTCGGCGCCGCGGCCGCGCTATGGCGACGGCTCCGTGATCGCGTGCGACGGCCTGGTCCGGATCTACAAGCTCGCCGACCTCGAGGTGGTCGCGCTCCAGGGGCTCGACCTGCTCGTCGAGGGCGGCGAGATGATCGCGATCGTCGGCGCGTCGGGCAGCGGCAAGTCGACGCTGCTCGCGATCCTCGGCGGCATGGACGTCCCGTCCGCGGGTCGCGCGGTCGTGGCCGGCTATGACCTCGGCCGCCTGTCGGGCGGGGAGCGCACCCGGTTCCGGCGCAAGGTCGTCGGCTTCATCTGGCAGCAGACGGCGAGGAACCTCCTGCCGTACCTGTCCGCGGTCGACAACGTCGAGCTGCCGATGGTCCTCGACGGGCGGAAGCGCCGCCGGGCGCGGGCGCTGGAGCTGCTCGACCTCGTCGGGCTCGCGGACCGCGCCGGCCACCGACCGGACCGGCTGAGCGGCGGCGAGCAGCAGCGGGTCGCGATCGCCGTGGCGCTCGCCAACGACCCGAGCCTCGTCCTGGCGGACGAGCCCACGGGCGAGCTCGACAGCCGGACGTCCGAGGAGGTGTTCGGGTTGCTGCGCCGCGTCAACGCGGAGCTCGGCACGACGATCGTCATCGTGACCCACGACGCGTTCGTGTCCGAGCAGGTCGGGCGGACGGTGGCGATCCGCGACGGCCGGACCTCGACGGAGACGCTCCGCCGGACCGAGCAGACCGACGCGGGCGACCATCGCGTGATCAGCGAGGAGTACGCGGTCCTCGACCGCGCGGGCCGGCTGCAGCTGCCGCGATCGCACGTCGACGCGCTGGAGCTGCGGAACCGCGTGCGGCTGCGGCTCGAGGAGGACCACGTCGGCGTGTGGCCCGACCGGCCGAACGGGAACGGCGAGCCGGCGGTCGGCGAGGCCGTGCGCGCCGAGCCCGGGACGGGCGAGACCGCCCCCGCCGCGGTCCCGGAGGAGCGGTCATGAGCGAGGACACGACGCGCTACGCCCCGCCGGGCGCCCGCCGGGACGACATGGTGGTCGCCGAGGGCCTGGTGCGCGATTACGCGAGTGGCGGGTCCGTCGTCCACGCGCTGCGCGGCGTGAACGTGCGGGTGGCGCGCGGCGAGCTGCTCGCGGTCCGTGGCCGGTCGGGGAGCGGCAAGACGACGCTGCTCAACCTGCTCGGCGGCCTGGACGAGCCGACCGCGGGGTCGATCGCGGTCGACGGCGCGCCGATCAGCGGCCTGGACGACGACGCCGCTGCGAAGGTCCGACGCCGCACGGTCGCGTTCATCTTCCAGACCTTCGGGCTGATTCCGATCCTGACCGCGGCCGAGAACGTCGAGGTCCCGCTGCGGCTCGTCGGCGCGGACCCGAGCGACCGAGACCGGCGGGTGGCCGAGCTGCTCGAGCTCGTCGGGCTCGACGCGCGGGCGAAGCACCGACCGCACGAGCTGTCCGGCGGCGAGCAGCAACGCGTGGCGATCGCTCGGGCCCTGGCGAACCGGCCCAAGCTGCTCCTTGCCGACGAGCCCACCGGGCAGCTCGACTCTGAGACCGGGCGCCGGATCATGCTGCTCATCCGGACCGTCGTCCGCGCCGAGGGCGTGACCGCGATCGTCGCGACCCACGATCCGGTGATGCTCGAGGTCGCGGACCGGGTGATCGAGCTGCTCGACGGGCGGCTCGTCGGGCAGGAGGAGGCGGAGACCGTCGGCGGCGGCTGAGTACCCTTCGGTGCGCAGGGGCCGAACCGCGACGCGCCGCTCAATCCGGCCCGCGCCCGCTGTCCGCGCCGCGCCACCCCGCGAGCCGCCCAGTGCCCCGCGAGTCGCCCAGCGGCTCGGATGCACGCTCGCAGCGCATCCCAGCCGCGTGGCGGCACAGTCGCGCGCCGGACCGCGCCGAATCGAGCCAGTTTGCGTCGCCCGCCGCGACGTTCGACACGGGGACCGCGCACTTGAACCGCTGAGCGACGCACGACCCGGGGGCGCGAAGGACCGACGCGACGCTCGGCGCGCGGCACGCCCGCCCGTTCGCGCGATCCGCGGCCGCGTGCGACACTCTGGCGCCCGATGTACGAGGAACCCGGCCCCGCCATGCCCGCCGCCACCGCACGCCCGACCGCGCCCGCCGCCACGTCGAGCGTCCGCACCGATCTCCGCAACGTCGCCATCGTGGCCCACGTCGACCACGGCAAGACCACGCTCGTCGACGCGATGCTCCGCCAGACCGGCGCATTCCGCGAGAACCAGGCGGTCGTCGAGCGCGTGATGGACTCGATGGACCTCGAGCGCGAGAAGGGCATCACGATCCTCGCCAAGCAGACGACGATCCAGGTCGGCGACGTGCGGGTGAACATCGTCGACACGCCGGGTCACGCGGACTTCGGCGGCGAGGTGGAGCGCAGCCTCCTGATGGTCGACTCGGTCCTCCTGCTGGTCGACGCCGCCGAGGGGCCGCTCCCGCAGACGAGATACGTCCTCCAGAAGGCGATGGCGCGCCACCTGCCCGTGATCGTCGCGCTCAACAAGATCGACCGCTCCGACGCCCGCCCCGCCGAGGTCCTCGACGACGTCTACGAGCTGTTCATGGACCTCGGCGCCGACGAGCACCAGATCGAGTTCCCGGTGGTCTACACGAATGCGAAAGCCGGCACGGCGACGCTCGACCTTGCCTCGCCCGGCACCGACCTCAAGCCGCTGCTGGACCTGCTCGTGCGCGTCACGCCGCCGCCGGCGTACGACGAGGGCACACCGCTCCAGCTCCTCGTCACCAACCTGTCGGCGAACGAGTACGTCGGCCGGATGGCGATCGGCCGGATCCGCAACGGCACGATCCGGACCGGCCAGCGCATCACCGTCGTCCGCGAGGAGGCCGACGACACGGCCGGCGGCGTCGAACCGGGCCGCACGATCACGCTTTCCGGATCGGTCTCGGCGCTCCAGACGGCGCGTGGCATGGAGCGCGTCGACATCGCCGAGGCGGGTCCGGGCGAGATCGTCTCGGTCGCCGGCCTGCCGGAGGTGACGATCGGCGACACGATCACGGACCCGCAGGACCCGCGTCCGCTGCCGCGTCTCGACGTCGACGAGCCCACGCTCCGGATGACGTTCGGCGTCAACACCTCGCCCCTCGGCGGCCGCGACGGCAAGTACGTCACGTCGCGCCAGATCAAGGCCCGCCTGGACCGCGAGGTCCTCGGCAACGTGTCGATCGAGGTCCATCCCACGGAGTCGGGCGACACGTTCGAGGTCCGCGGCCGCGGCGAGCTCCAGCTGGCGGTCCTCATCGAGCAGATGCGCCGCGAGAGCTACGAGCTGACGGTCAGCCGCCCGGAGGTGATCCTCCACGAGACGAAGGACGGCGTCCAGGAGCCGTACGAGCGAATCACGATCGACATCCCGCCCGACTACATCGGCGAGGTCCAGCAGGCGATGGCCGGCCGCAAGGGCCGCCTCGAGCAGATGTCGACCGACGCCGACGGCCGCGTCCGGATGGAGTTCGTGCTGCCGGTCCGCGGCCTCATCGGCTACCGCGGCCAGCTGCTCACCGACACGCGCGGCACGGCGCTGCTGCACCAGATCGGCGAGGGCTACGGCCCGTGGGCGGGAGAGGTCACCCACCGCACCAATGGCGTGCTCATCAGCGACCGGTCAGGGATGTCGAACGCCTACGCGCTGTTCAACCTGCAGGACCGCTCGGAGCTGTTCATCGGCGCGGGCGTCGACGTGTACGAGGGCATGATCGTCGGCGAGAACGCGCGGTCGGGCGACATGGACGTCAACCCGACCAAGGAGAAGAAGCTCACGAACATCCGGACCCACGCGCACGACGAGGCGCTCCGGCTGACGCCGCCCCGGCCGCTCACGCTCGAGAGCGCGATCGAGTTCATCGGCCCGGACGAGCTCGTCGAGGTCACGCCGTCGGCGATCCGGCTGCGCAAGCGGCTGCTCGTCAAGCACGACCGCGAGCGGGAGCGCGGCCGCGCCTACGACCTCGCCCGGTCCGCCGACCGCACCTCGTAGCGGACGATCGCGCGGACCTGGTAGGTCCCGCCCCGCACGCCGGGTCGCGCCTCGGGCTCGGGCCGATCCCCCTCAGCCTCGGGCGCCTTCGCCTCGGCCACGAAGCCGACCCCGTCGACCACCTCCGGCGGCGCCGCTCGCTCGCGCGCGGACCGGTCGCGCGCCGGGCGCTTCCACGACCAGTGCGCGTCGTCGTCCTCCTGGACGCCCGACGGCCAGAGCACCTCGCGGAACCCGAAGATCCCGCCGAGCGTCTCGGCCGGCTCCGGGATCGAGTGCACCAGCCAGGCGAGCACGATCCCCGCGATCACGACCCAGAACAGGACGTCGAGGTCCATGGCGCCATTGTCCCTCGCGCGTCGAGGGGGCCGGCTACTTCCTCGAGCGCAGGTAGACGAGCAGGGCGACGAGCAGCAGCCCGCCGATCCCGAGGATGGCGAAGATCGCGAGGCCGTTCGCCGGCCGGCTCGTCTCGGACGTCGCCGCGCTCGGTGCCGGCGTCGGTGCGGGCGGCGGTGGCGCGCTCGCGACGGCGGACGCCGACGGGCTGGCCTGCGGCGTCACCGCCTCGGCGACGGTCAGGACGACGCCGGACCGGGCGTTGCCCTTGGTGATCACCGGGACGCCCGCATCGGCGGCCCACAGCGTCGTCCCGTCCCACATCGAGCCGCGGGCGACGTAGTCGGCGTTCGGGTCGAGCGTCGTCGGGTCGTACGGGACCGAGAACGGCACGGGGGCCGCGCCGACGGGCGCGACGAGCTGGAACCCGACGGTCTCCCCCGTGTCGACGCGGATGACGAGCGCCGTGCCGTACGCATCGGGGTCACGCGACGGGTCCAGGCCGACACCCGTGATCGTCCCGCCCACCGCCGCCTTCAGGAGGTCGGGCCGGTAGTCGAGCTGGAGCTCCAGGCCCTCGATGAGCGGGCTCGGGACGTCGACCTTGACGCCCGTGGGGGTGACCCACGCGAGGTTCCCGTCGACGAGCCCGGCGTACAGCCGGTACGTGGCGTCGGGCTTGATCTTCGAGGTGGGATAGGCGAGCTCGAACTTGACCGGCTTCGGGCCTGGGTCGCGGATGGACGTCGAGGCGACGGTCGTCCCCTGGGTCGCCGAGTTGCCGCCCTCGATCAGGACGACGACGGCGCGGGCGTCCTTCCCGGGCTCGTGCTGCTCCTTCCAGGTGAGGGTCCCGCGGAGCACACCGGAGTCCGGGCCCGGGGTGGGGGAGGCCGATGCGGAGGCGGAGGGCGACGGGGCCTCGGACGCCGGCGCCGAGGCGGATGCCGACGGCGCGACGGTCGCGGACGGGGCCTCGGACGCCGGCGCGCTCGGGCTGGAGCTGGGCGGCGCGCTGGGCGACGGCGACGGGGTCGGCGCGGGGGTGGCGGACGGCTTTGGGGTCGGCGACGGCTTCGGGGTGGGGGACGGTGTCGGTGCCGGCGTCGCCGTGGGAGCCGCGCTCGGCAGCGTGCTCGGCGCGGCGCTGGTCCCCGCGCTGGGCGCGGCGCTCGGCGCCGCCGACGGTGCCGCCGCGACCGGCGTGACCGGGATGGTGAGCGACTTCACGGGGACGCCGTCGACGATCGCCGGCACACCCTTCTCGGCGTTCCAGCGCTTCCCGCCGTCGACGATCCCGGCCCGCACGACGTAGGTCGCGCCCGGGTCGAGGATGCCCGGGTCGTACGCGATGTCGAACGGGATCGGCTCCTTGGTGATCGCCGGGATCACCTGGCGCGCGACGAGCGTGCCGAGCTTCTCGTTGATCAGCGCCACGACCGCGACCGCCTGCCCGGACAGCGCGCTCTTGTCCTTGCGGGTGATCGTCCCGGTGAGGTGGTCGGTCGCGGCCCCGCTCCGCGGCACGACGGTCACCGCGACGTCCGACGTCGGGCCGCCGGTGATCACCGGGACGGGCTCGACGCTCTGGTACTCCGTCGCGCCGTCGATGACGCTGGCGAACAGCGCGTAGCTGTGTCCGGGGTCGACGTCCGCGTCGTCGTAGTCGATGGCGAACGAGACGGGGAACGTCGCCCCGTCGATGCGCTGGTTCCCGATCACGACGCCGGCGCTCGGATCGGCCTGCTGGTCGACGAGCGTGACGACCGCGATGGCGCCCGCGCCAAGCGTGACGTCTCCCGAGGCGGTGATCGTCCCGGTGACCTGGGCCGGCGCGGCGAGCGCGGCCGCGGGGACGAGCGTCGCCAGCAGGACGACGACCGCGAACAAGGCGTGGATCCGGCGCATCGAGACCTCCCCTCGCGGACCTGACGGGCGGTCCGGGTCGGGGGGCAGTGTACGGGAGCGATGCGCGACGGGGCCCGCGGGACCCGCGCGTACAATCGCGGCGATGCCGATCTACCTCGACCACGCCGCCACCACGCCGCTGCGCCGCGAGGTCCTGGACGCGATGCTGCCGTACCTGGGCGGCATTTTCGGCAACCCGTCGTCGACGCACGCGTACGGGCGCGCGGCGCGCGAGGCGCTCGACGACGCGCACGACCGCCTGGCGCGGTCCATCCGCGCGGAGGCCCGCGAGATCGTGTTCACGAGCGGCGGGACCGAGGCGAGCAACCTCGCGATCAAGGGCGCGGCGTGGGCGGGTCGCGCGCGCGGAGCCCGGCTCGTGACGAGCGCCGTCGAGCACCACGCGGTCGGCCACACGCTCCAGTACCTGGAGAAGTTCGGGTTCGAGGTCGTCGAGGTCCCGGTCGACCGTTACGGCCGCGTCGACCCGGCGGACGTCGAGGCTGCGATCAACGAGCGGACGATCCTCGTCGCCGTGATGCTCGCCAACAACGAGGTCGGCACGATCCAGCCGATCGAGGAGATCGCGCGACGCGTGCGGACGCACCGCGGGGTGCTGCTCCATGTCGACGCCGTCCAGGCGGCGCCGTGGGTCGACCTCGACGTGCAGGCGCTCGGCGCCGACTTCGTGGCCCTCGGCGCGCACAAGGCCGAGGGACCCAAGGGCACCGGCGCGCTGTGGATCCGCAAGGGGACCCACATCCTCGCGCAGCAGCACGGCGGGTCGCAGGAGCGCCACCGGCGCGCGGGCACGGAGGACGTGGCCGGGGCGGTGGGCATGGCCAGGGCGTTCGAGCTCGTCGCGGCGGAGCGGAACGCCACCGCCCCGCGGGTCCGGGCGCTGCGCGACCGCCTCGCCGAGGCCGTGACCGCGGTGGACGGCGTCGAGCTGACGGGTCACGAGACCGAGCGCCTGCCGCACATCCTGTCGGTCGTCGCGCGCAACGTGGACGGCGGGTCGGTGACCGTCGCGCTCGACCTCGAGGGGATCGCTGCATCGACCGGGTCGGCGTGCACGAGCGGATCGACGGAGGTCAGCCACGTGCTCGCCGCGATGGGCTACCCCGAGGACGAGGCCCGCGGCGCGGTCCGGCTGAGCCTGGGCCGCACCACGACCGATGCCGAGATCGACCAGGCGGCGACCGTCGTGCCCGCGATCCTTCGCCGGCTCTCCGAGGCCTCGCTGCGGACCCCTTCGATCGAGCACGCGGAGGCGGCCCGAGCATGAGCCGGATCCTCGTCGCCATGTCGGGCGGCGTGGACAGCTCCGTCGCGGCGGCGCTGCTCCATGAGCAGGGACACGACGTCGTCGGCGTGTGGATGCGCCTCCACGACGTCGCCGACACCTGGTCCGAGAACCGGCGCAGCTGCTGCACCGCGGACGCGGCGGACGATGCGCGCCGGGTCGCTGCCAGGCTCGGGATCCCGTTCTACGTCATGAACCTCGAGCGTGAGTTCGGCGCGGGCGTCATCGAGCCGTTCATCGCGGCGTACCTCGGCGGGCGGACGCCGAGCCCGTGCGTCGACTGCAACACGGTGGTCAAGTTCGGGGCGTTGCTCGGCAAGGCGCGTCACCAGTACGACTGCGAGGCCGTCGCGACCGGGCACTACGCACGGCGGCTGGTCGTCGACACCGACGATGGGCCGCGGGCCGTCCTCGCCCGCGCCGCCGACGAGGCCAAGGATCAGACGTACTTCCTCTACGGCCTGCGGCAGGACCAGCTGTGGCACAGCCGGTTCCCGC
Organism: Chloroflexota bacterium; assembly: GCA_025935925.1. Taxonomy (GTDB): domain Bacteria; phylum Chloroflexota; class Limnocylindria; order Limnocylindrales; family CSP1-4; genus CAIXZV01. The sequence goes on along the minus strand of JAICUI010000011.1, from coordinate 6,760 downwards.
TGGGCGAGCTCACGAAGCCGGAGGTCCGTTCCGTCGCGCGCGGGCTCGGCCTCGTCACCGCGGACAAGCCGGAGAGCCAGGAGATCTGCTTCGTGCCGGGCGGGGACTACCGCGAGGAGCTCAAGTCGCGTGGCGGCTGGGTGCCGGCGTCGGGGCCGGTCTTCGACGCGGACGGGGCGCGCGTCGGCGAGCACGACGGGGCGCCCGGGTACACCGTCGGCCAGCGCAAGGGCCTCGGGGTCGCGCTCGGGGAGCCGCGCTACGTGTCGCGGATCGATCCCGCGACGAACGCCATCGTCCTCGGGCGGCGCGAGGACCTCGAGACCCGGGTGGTGCCGCTGGAGAAGGTCACGTTCGTGGCGGGCGTCCGTGCCCGGTCGTCGTTCCGGGCCCAGGTCCGGATCCGCCATCGTGCGCCGCTCGTGGACGCGTGGGTGCGGCCGGCGAGCGACGAGGAGCCGGCACGGCACGGGTCGTGGGTCGTCGAGACCGACACGCCCGTGTGGGCCATCGCCCCCGGGCAGGCCTGCGTCCTGTACGACGGCGAGGTGTGCCTCGGCGGGGGGCGGATCGCCGCCCCGGGCGCGCGCCAGCCGGCCGGTGCGGCCGCCGCCGCCGCTCCGGCATGACCATCGGGCCCGCGCTGCCGCTCGCCCTGCTCGTCGGGCTCGCCAACACGGGGCTGTACGTCCTCATCCGCGGCGACGCCGGCGGCCGGCTCCCCGTGACCTACGTCGCGGCGTCGCTTGGCGCGTGGGCGGGGGCCGCGATCGCCGGGCGGCTCGGCGTCTCGCTCCTCGCCATCGGCGACTTCTCCATCGTCGCCGCGTCGGTGATGGCGTGGATCGGCATCGGGATCGTGGCGATCCTGGCGACCCTCGCCCCCCAGTCCGGAAAGGCAGGCTGACGTGGCCGACGACCGGCGCCCCGCGCGATCGCGAACGGCAGCACCCCGGCCGCTCGGCGGCCTCGGCGACCTCGCGGAGCTGCTGGGCGGCGACTCGGAGCGCTCGAAGCGGTTCCTGGGCGGGATCGCGGTGGGAGCGATGGTCGGCGCGGCGCTGGCCGGTGCGGCCTTCGTCCGTCGCCGCCGCACCGAGGACCCGCCCAGGGACTGATGCGCTGGTTCGTGCCCGCATGTTCCGTGGCGGACGGTCTCGACACGAATCGCCCGCCGCGACCGCCCGACCCGGTATCCGGCGCACCCGGTCCGCCCCAGGACCGAATGCACGAGTCTTGGCCGGACCGACGTCGATCCTGTCCCGCTCGTCTCCCACGGGAACACAGTTGGGGAACCGGGTCGACGTCGGGCGACATCACGCTCGGGGACCGCGGGGTCCATTCGCCGTTTGTAGGCTTCGTCCATGTCCGCGCTCTTCTGGCTGGTCGTTCGCTGGGTCGCGGCCGCGCTGATCGGCGTCGCGGCAGGGAGCGCCGCAGCCGTCCTTGGCCTCGCCAGGGTCGCCCTGTCGATCGGTGCGGTCGCGCTGCTGATTGGAGCGGTCTACGTCTTCGCGTCGATCCTGGTGACCAATACGAGCGTGGTGTCGCGACGCGGTTCGAGCGATGGGGCTGACATCGACCTCGTCGGCGCCGGCCTGCTTCGAGCCACGTTCCTCGGCTTCCTGGGAGCGGGCGCCGTCGTTGGTTCGGCGACGGGCGACGAGACCACCCTGTTCATCGCTTTGGTGACGGGCGCGAGCGCCATCCTGCTGAGTCTCCGTTTCGGCCCACCGGAGGAGCGCGGCCTCTGATGACATTGGCGCACTCTGGGGGAGCCGCACGTCTAGTCACCCGGACTCTCGTGCTCCCTCAGAGCGGCAACGATCTGGTTCGCAACCTTGCCGGTTCGGCACCTAGCCAATGTGACCTTCTCGGGTATGCCGCTCGCCCGGTCCACGAAGGTCACGACCACCGACCAGGGCACGTTGAAGTTCACGCGATCCTTGGCCTTCGTCGCGGCGAAGGTCAGGCCGTCGCCCCGCTCACGAATCGCGGCTACGTCGCGTTCGATTGAAGGGGCAGCATGATGCTTTGGAAACCGGTCGTCCTCTTCCATCGGAGACCGCATCATGCCATCGGCCAGATGCCGCCTCGGGTGACATTGCGGGACACTCGCGGATGGTTGTGCGCGTTCTCCGGCCGGCCGTCGCGTTCCTGTCAATTCGCCATCTGGTAACCGGTATCCAGCTCCGCTCTGGGCGGGTTGATTACCGAGGACGCCCGTTGAGCACCACCGCTGCTCTCGACGTCTGTCAGATGGTCGCTGGCTCGCGATCTGGCAGGGAAACAGGTGGCCAACGGTCGCAGGATGACGATGTGACAGGAACCGCAAGCCGATCCGCCGTCGGGTGACATTGGCGAACACTCGCGGAGAGATGTACCGCGTCCCCCTGCCGGGGGTTGCGTTCCTGTCAGTTCCGCAACTGGTGACCGTTAGCCGGCTCGGGTCCCTGCGGAACGATGCCCAAGGGGGCCAGCTGCGCACGATCGCGTGTGTCGTCGTCTGTCAGATGGTCGCCGGCTCGCGATCTGGCAGCGCGATGGGTGGCTAACGGTCGCAAGATGGAGTTCTGACAGGAAGTGCCGGACAAGCCTCAGAGGAACCTGAAGATCGAGCGCTGGGGGGCTCCGCACCCCGAATGAGGCCGCGCCACCCTCCGTACTCGAGCCTGCCCCCGCTCCGCCTGACGTGACGCCAGCGGCGGCCGGCGCACCCGACCACGGCCGCGGCGGCGACACTGGACCGATGCAGCGAGTCCGCCGAGCGCTCCAGCGCGCCACGCTTCCGGCGCTCGCGCTGCTCACCGCCTTCGTCCTGGGCGCGGTCATGATCGTGCTGACCGACCTCGACCACCTGGGCCGGCTCGGCACGGATCCCGTCGTCGCGCTCGGCGGCGCGCTCGGCGGCCTGGTCGAGGGTTACGCGGCGATGCTCGCCGGCGCCCTCGGCGACCCGGGCCGCATCGTTGCCGCGATCCAGAGCGGCCGCCCCGCCGACGTCGAGCGGGCGCTGCGGCCGGTCTCCGAGACCCTCGTCAGCGCGACGCCGTTCATGTTCGCGGGCCTCGGCCTCGCGGTGTCGTTCCGCGCCGGCCTGTTCAACCTCGGCGTCGACGGGCAGTTCGTCCTCGGTGGCGTCGGCACCGTCATCGCCGCGGGGCTCGTTGCGGGGTCCCTGCCCCCGCCGGTGGCCCTGCTCGTCGCGGTCGTCGGCGGGACGGCCGCGGGCGCCGCATACGCGTTCGTCCCGGGTCTCCTGAAGGCGCGGACCGGTGCCCACGAGGTGATCACCACCGTGATGCTCAACGGCATGGCGTCGAGCGTCGCGTTCCTCATCGCCGGTCTCGTCGACCTCCCTGGCCCCCGGGGACCGCTGCCCGCCGTCCCGCGCCTCATCGCCCTGCGGACGATCCGCGTCGACTACGGCTTCGTCGTCGCCCTGGCGATGGCGGTCGTCGTGTCTGTGCTGCTGTTCCGCACGACGCTGGGCTTCGAGCTGCGGACGACCGGGTTCAGCCGCACCGCCGCCCGGGCAGCCGGCATCCGGTCGGACCGGGCCACGATCCTCGCGATGTCGCTGTCCGGCGCCCTCGTCGGCATGGCCAGCGCGTTCTACCTCCTCGGTCCGACCCTGGGCTCGTTCAGCGAGCCCTCGCCGGACTTCGGCTACGTCGCCATCGCCCTCGCGCTCCTGGCCGGCCGGCGACCCGCCGGCGTCGTGGCCGTGGCCGTGCTCTACGGGGCGCTCGACACCGGCGGCAAGAGCATGGCGATCGCCACCGGGATCCCGCTCGCGCTCCTCACCGTCGTCGCGGCGCTCGCCATCCTGTTCGTTGCTGCTCCGGACCTGACCCGGTCGATCTGGCGACGACCGCGCCCAGCTAATGCCGCCGACCCGCGCGCTGGCCCGGCGCGCAGTGCCTGACGCGCCGGCACGAGCGAGACACGGGAACCCCCGTCCCGATCGTCGACCGCCCGTTCGGTACCATGGCCACGATGGTCAGCCCCGCCCGGTCCGACGCCGGAATCCCGTACCTCACCGCGTCCGAGATCCGCGCGAAGTTCCTCGAGTTCTTCGCCGAGCGGGCCCACACGATCGTGCCCAGCTCGAGCCTCGTGCCGGCCGGGGACCAGACGCTGCTGTTCGTCAACTCCGGCATGGTTCCGTTCAAGGACGCGCTCACCGGGGTCGAGAAGCGCGACTACACCCGCGCGGTCAACTTCCAGCGCTGCCTCCGGGTCGCGGGCAAGCACAACGACTTCGAGGAGGTCGGCCGCAGCACCCGGCACCACACGCTGTTCGAGATGCTGGGCAACTGGAGCTTCGGCGACTACTTCAAGCGCGAGGCCATCCACTGGGCCTGGCAGTTCATGACCAAGGACCTCGGGATCCCGGGCGACAGGCTGGCCGCGACCGTCTACTCGACCGACGACCTCGCGCACTCGATCTGGAAGGACGAGATCGGCCTCCCGCCCGAGCGGCTCGTCCGCTGGGGCGACTTCCCGGCGGGCGACGAGAAGAACTGGTGGCGCATGGCCGACGTCGGCCCGTGTGGCCCGTGCTCGGAGCTCCACTACGACCGCGGCGCACACCTCAGCGAGGGCCCGGAGTGCGTCCCGGATCACAGCGAGAACTGCCCGCGCTGGGTCGAGATCTGGAACCTCGTGTTCATGGAGTTCGAGCTCCATCCCGATCGCACGCTGACGCCGCTGCCGGCGCCCGGCGTGGACACCGGCATGGGCCTGGAGCGGATCGCCGCCGTCTGCCAGGGCGTCACCAGCAACTACGACACGGACCTGTTCGCCCCGATCCACGTCCGGATGCGCGAGCTCCTCGGCCACGACCCCGAGAGCTTCGAGCAGGAGCGCTTCAGCTACCAGGTCATCGCGGACCACAGCCGCGCCGTGACCTTCCTCGCCGCCGATGGCGTCATCCCGTCGAACGAGGGCCGCGGCTATGTGCTGCGGCGGATCCTGCGCCGCGCCGTCCGTCACGGTCGGCTCCTGGGCCGGATGGAGCCGTTCCTGGGCGAGACCGCGAAGGTCGTCATCGACTCGATGTCCGACGCGTATCCGCACCTCGCCGAGCGGCGCCTAGAGATCCTGGGCGTCATCGAGCGCGAGGAGCGCCAATTCAACCGGACCCTCGAGGCGGGCGTGGGGCTGCTCGAGGAAGCGCTCATCCCGCTGACCGGCGAGGACCGCGTCGTCGGCCGCCAGGCGGACCACCTGCCGCCCGATGCGCCCGTCCTGCCCGGCGCGGTCGCGTTCAAGCTCCATGACACGTACGGCTTCCCGATCGACCTCACGGTGGAGCTCGCGGCGGAGTACGGCGTGCGGACGGACCTCGCCGGGTTCGAGGACGCGCTCGCGGAGCAGCGCGAACGCAGCCGTGCCGGCACGAAGGCCGACCTCGCCCGTACCGCGGAGCTGACAAGCCTGTACAACGCGCTGCTCACGCGCCTCGGCCCCACGCAGTTCCTGGGCTACGAGACGACGACCGCCGCCGCCGGCGTCGTGGCGATCCTGCGCGACGGGATCGAGTACGAGACGCTCGAGGCGGTGCCGGAGATCGAGCTGCGGGCGGGCGCCTCGGCCGATGCGGAGCTCGTCCTCGACCGAACGCCGTTCTACGCCGAGAGCGGCGGCCAGGTGGCCGACACCGGCGTCATCCGCGGGTCGGACGGCTCCGTCCTGTTCGACGTCGCCGACGTCCAGCGCCTCGCCGGGACCCAGACCGCCGGGCTGACCGTTCACCGGGGGCGCCTGCACGGCAGGGTCGCGGTCGGCGACACCGTGACGGCCGAGGTCGACGCCGAGCGGCGGGCGGACACGATGCGCAACCACACCGGCACGCACCTGCTCCACCGGGCGCTGCGCAACGTCGTGGGCGAGCGGGCCCGCCAGGCGGGCTCGCTCGTGACGCCCGACTACCTGCGATTCGACTTCCCGTTCGACCGGGCGCTGACCGACGACGAGAAGCACTCGATCGAGCGCGAGGTGCGCCGAATCGTCCGCGAGGATCGGCCGGTCGCCGTCGAGTGGATGACGATGGCCGAGGCCCAGTCGGCCGGCGCCGACGCGTTCTTCGACGAGAAGTACGGCGACAAGGTCCGCACGATCCGCGTCCAGGGCTACAGCCACGAGCTGTGCGGCGGGACGCACTGCCGGGCGAGCGGCCAGATCGGCAACTTCATCATCACGGGCGAGCGCTCGATCGGCTCGGGCGTCCGGCGCATCGAGGCCGTCACCGGCGCCGCGGCTGACCGCCTCATGGAGCAGCGATTCGAGCTCCTCGAGCGGGCCGTGGCGGCGACCGGCGCCCGTGGCGAGGACGCCGTGGAGGAACGCATCGCCGCCCTCCAGGAGGAGCTGCGGGACACGAAACGCCGCCTCAAGGCCGGGACCGCAGCGGGCGGGCGTCCGAAGCCGGGCGACCTCGCGACGAAGGCGGAGCAGGTCGGCGACGGGGTGCGCTTCGTGGGCGCGACGCTGGACCTCGAGTCCATCGACGCCCTCAAGGGGTTCGCCAAGGACGTCCGCGGCTCATTGCCGAGCGGCGTCATCGCGCTCGGACTCGACGCCGACGAGCCGCAGCTGTTCGTCACCGTCAGCGACGACCTCGTCGCGCGTGGCATCGCGGCCGGCCCGCTCGTCCAGCGGGCCGTGAGCAGCATCGACGGCCGCGGTGGCGGCCGCCCGGAGATGGCCCTGGGCAAGGGCACGCGGCGTGAGGGGCTCGGAGACGCGAGCGCGG
>JAICUI010000040.1 GCA_025935925.1 Chloroflexota bacterium | reverse complement strand
GCGGTCGTCCATGCCTGCCTGACCGCCGGTGCGCGCACCGTCACCGTCGGCAATCGCTCGGTCGAAGCGGCAACTCGACTGGCGTCGAGATTCGCGACGCTCGGCACCGTTCGAGCCACGGAGCTCGGCGGCGACGACTTCGGGGAGGCGCTCGCGTCGGCCGACCTCGCTGTCAACGCGACGACCGTGGGGATGCTCGATCCGGGCGCCACGATCCCGGTCGAGCTCCTGCCGGCGACCGCCACGGTGTTCGACCTCGTCTACGTCCCGCCCGAGACGCCGCTCCTTCGCGCGGCTCGCGAGCGTGGCCTGAACGCCGCCAACGGATCCGAGATGCTCATCCGCCAGGCGGAGATCGCGTTCGAGCGCTGGACGGGGATCGGCGGGATGGCCGACGTCATGCGCACGGCGGTTGCGCCGCTGCTCGCCGACCCCACGACCCGGGCCTGAACCGTGCGCCTCGCGACGGTCGTCGGGCGGAGCGCTCAGGTCGCGGCCGTCGTCCGCGAGGACCGCTGCCTGCCCGTCACGCTCCCCGGACTCCGGACCGTGCGGGAGATCGCCGGTGCCGGTGAGGACGGGCTCGACCTCGTGGCCGCCTTTGCCCGCGCCGCATCGCCGTCGGCCTGGGTCCCGCTCGATCGGATGGCGCTGGGCCCCGCGGTTCCCGACCCGGGCGCGATCTACACGATCGGCCTGAACTACGACGGCCCGGGCGCCGCGCCCCGGCCCGATCGGCCGCTCGTGTACGGCAAGGCGGCCTCGTCGGTCGCGGCGCACGGGGCGACGCTCCGGTGGGACCGATCGGTGACCGACAACGTGGATGCGGAGGTCGAGCTCGGCGTCGTCGTCGGCGTCGAGGGCTCCGTCTTCGGGTACACCGTCATCAACGACGTGTCGTCACGTGACGAGCACCTCGACGGCGACCAGTGGCTCATCGGCAAGTCGATGCCGGGCTTCTGCCCCGTCGGCCCCGTCCTCGTCACGGCCGACGAGCTCGACACGCGCGATCTCCGCCTCGACTGCCTGGTCAACGGCGAGCCGCTGCAGGACGGCTCGACCGGGGACCTGCGGTTCGGGATCGACCGGATCCTCGCGTACCTGGCCCGCCACCTCGACCTGCGGCCCGGCGATCTCATTGCGACCGGGACGCCGCCCCGACTGTCGACGCCGCCCGGGCCGGGCCGCCGGTTGCGTGTCGGGGATGTCGTGACGTGCCGGATCGAGGGGATCGGCGAGCTCGTCACGCCGGTCGTCTGACGAAGGGTCGTCGACCCGCGGCCGCTGGCAGCCCACGTCCCGGCGGCGTAGGGTGGACCGCATCGACGGCCGCCCGTGACCACCCCATCCCGGTGGGCGACGCGGTCCGCTCTCCGCCGAAGGAGGCTCTCCCATGGCCGAAACCACGACGCGCCTCGCGAACCGGGTCGCCTGGGTCGACATCGCGAGCAGGGACGCCGAGGGCACCCGCTCGTTCTACGGCGGCCTCTTCGGCTGGGATGCGCAGGTCAATCCCGACCCGCAGTACGGCGGCTACGCCCTGGCGAAGATCGACGGGCAGGACGTCGCGGGCATCGGGCCGGCGCAGGACCCGAACGCGCCCACGGCGTGGTCGATCTACATCGGGACCGACGACGTCGCCGCGCTCGCGCAGCGCATCACCGCCGCCGGCGGCACCGTCATCGCGCCACCGTTCCCGGTGGGCGAGCAGGGGCAGATGGCGGTCTTCCAGGACCCGACCGGCGCGTTCATCTCGGCCTGGCATGGCGCGCTGATGGGCGGCTTCCAGACCGAGGGCGAAGGCGCGTTCGCATGGGCGGAGCTCAACACGCGCGCCATCGACCAGGCGACGACGTTCTACGAGACCGTCTTCGGGTGGACGCACGACACGATGCCTTCGGGCGGGGACATGCCGGAGTACACGACGTTCTACGCGTCGGGCGACCGGGTCGCGGGCGCGATGCCGATGGACGCCGCGATGCCCGACGAGGTGCCCAGCTACTGGATGCCGTACTTCGGGACGCACGACGTCGACGCGACGTTCGACCGGGCGAAGGACCTCGGCGCGCAGGAGATGGTCGCGCCGACGGACTTCCCGCAGGGCCGCTTCGCGATCGTCAGCGACCCCCAGGGGGCGATGTTCGGGCTGCTCCGGCTCGACCGGTAGCGCAGCGTCCAGTCCGGCCGTCCGCGCGCCGCCTCGCCCGCCCGCGTTCCGACGCTCGCGCCGCGGCGGTGGCGCGGCGCACACCGGGCACGCCGACCCCATGCCCCGGTCCCGCGCACCCCGTTGCAGCGTGCCGGGCGCGTGATCCGGGCGTGCGGGACCCGGATCGGGCTCGAAATCGGGCCGCGGAGGGTCCGCGCGGGGTGTCACGCGCCCGCGCCGTCGCGCGACGAGCAACAACCGGGGTGCCGCAGACCCGGGCGATGCGCCGCCCATGGAAGAATCGGGTCGACCCCGAGACCGACCCGCCGACGAGGAGCGCCCGGATGAAGCCGCCTACCGTGTTCCTGGGAGAGATGACCAACCCCGAGGTCGAGGCCTTCCTGCAGCGATCGCAGACGGTCATCGTCCCGGTCGGCTCCGTCGAGCAGCACGGCCCACACGGGCCGCTCGCGACCGACACGATCGTCCCCACCGAGGTCGCGCGCCGCGCGGCGCCCCGCGCCAACGCCGCCGTCGCGCCCGCCGTCAACTACGGCCTGAGCTACCCGCACGTGGGCTTCACGGGCGTGGCCCACATCCGGATCCCGACGTTCATGGCGCTGATCGAGGACATCGCCGTCACGCTCGCCGAGATGGGCTTCCGGCGCATCGCGTTCCTGAACGGCCACTACGACAACACCTATGCGATCGCGTACGCCTGCGCGGCGGCCGCCCCGCGGCTGCCCAAGGGCACCCGGGCGTTCCCGGTGAACTACTGGGACGGCATGACCCCGGACCAGGCGGCCGAGTTCTTCGACCAGGCCAACGGCCTGCATGCGAACGCCGCGGAGACGAGCGCGGTGATGGCCGTCGACGCGGACCTCGTCGACCTCGAGGCGGCGAACCAGGAGATGCCGCCGTTCCCCGAGGTGACCAACCAGGCGGCCGTCCACACGGCGTTCTTCTTCTCGTCGCCCGGGTCGGTGTACCGCGCGACCCGCTCGGGGACGTGGGGCGACGGCCGCAAGAGCTCGGTGGAGTTCGGCGAGCGCTATCTGCAGGTCGTCACGGACGCGACGGTCCGGTCGCTCGACGACATCGCGCGCACCGAGGCGGCGATGCCGGACCGCTGACCGCCGCTGCGGGCCACGGCCGCGCGGCGAGCCACGCCGGCGCCGCAACCGGCCCGGCGTGCCCCCGTCAGACCGCGGGCAGCGACATCGCGACCTTCTGGAGCGCGGCGATCATCGTCCGCGCCTGCTCGCGGTCCTTCTCGTTGGGATGCTCGTGGTCCGACGTGATCCCGCAATAGACGTCGTGGATCGCCTGGCTCATGGTGTCGGCGTCGGCGACCGCCACGCCGCTCGCCGCGAGCTCGCGCACCGCGTCGTCACCGCTCGCCCCGTGCATCGCGTGCTCGAGGGCCTCGCGCATCGTCGTCGCCATCGTTGCCTCCGTCGCCGTGTCGTCGGCTGCCTGTCGTCGGAAGCCTACGCCGCGCGGCTGGGCGATGGAACCCGCGATTCCGGACGTTCACCGCCCTTCGCCCCATTCGGATGACGACACCCGCGCGGCCCGGCGGTGTCATGATCGGGCGCCGCGTCCACACCGCGCGGTCGCTCGTCGCCCGCGACAGCCGCGTCGCCGTGGGCCACAACACGGAGGGAACCCATGACGGCCGCCGTCCAGCCGGAAGCCGGGACCAGCACGAAGTTCGGCGTGCATTCCGAGGTCGGAAAGCTCCGCCGCGTGATCATCCACCGGCCCGATCTCGAGCTGAAGCGCCTCACGCCCAACAACCACGACGACCTGCTGTTCGACGACGTCCTCTGGGTCCGCCGCGCCCGTCAGCAGCACGACGCGTTCGGCGACCTCCTCCGGGACCGCGGCGTGGAGGTCCTGTACCTCGAGACGCTGCTCGCGGAGACGCTCGCGCAGGCCGATGCGCGGCAGTGGGTCCTCGACCGGGCGGTGACGAGCTTCACCGTCGGCGCCGGCATGTTCGACGAGATCCGGGCCTACATGAACGAGGTCGATCCCGTCACGCTCGCCGACCACCTCATCGGCGGCCTCACGGTCCGCGAGGCGGGCCAGCTGCTCAAGGGCAAGGGCGACGGCCTCGTCGGGACCGGCGCGATCGCGAAGGGCAGCCTCGTCGTGAGCTCCAGCGAGGAGGACGACTTCGTCCTGCGCCCGCTCCCCAACAGCTACTTCACGCGCGACCCCAGCGCGTGGATCTACGGTGGCGTCGTCGTCAACCCCATGTACTGGCCGGCCCGCCGCCTCGAGGCGCTCAACGTGGAGGCGATCTACCGCTTCCACCCGAGCTTCCGCGACGGGGACTTCCGGTTCTGGTACAGCCGCGAGGACGAGGGCGAGAGCTTCGGCCGGATTAGCTCCGAGGGCGGCGACATCATGCCCATCGGCAACCGGACGGTCGCCATCGGCATGAGCGAGCGCACGACGGGCCAGATGATCGAGAAGATCGCCCTCGCCCTGTTCAAGGCCGGCGCGGCCGACCGGGTGATCGCAGCGGGCATGACGCGCGACCGCGCGCACATGCACCTGGACACCGTGTTCACGTTCGTCGACCGCGACGCGGTCACGATGTTCCCCAAGGTCGTGAACTCGATCACCGCCTACTCCGTCCGTCCGGCGGACCAGGAGGGGGAGCTCGAGGTGACGAGGGAGAGCTCGTTCCTCGACGCGATCAAGGACGCCCTAAGGATCACGAACCTGCGGGTCATCGGCACCGGTGGCGACGCATGGCAGGCCGAGCGCGAGCAGTGGGACGACGGCAACAACGTCGTGGCGCTGGAGCCGGGCGTCGTCGTCGCGTACGACAAGAACGAGTACACCAACGCCCAGCTCCGCAAGGCCGGCATCGAGGTCATCAGCCTCGACGGCTCGGAGATCGGCAAGGGCCGCGGCGGCGGCCACTGCATGACCTGCCCGATCCTCCGCGATCCGGCGTGAGGCTTCACCCGAAGAGGGGTTCATGACGATGACGACCGCGACCAGCACCGACCTGCACGGCCGCAGCTTCCTCAAGCTGCTGGACTTCAACCCCGACGAGATCCGCTACCTGCTCGACCTCGCAGCGCAGCTCAAGGCGGCCAAGCGCGACGGGACCGAGGAGCAGCGGCTCCGCAAGCGCGAGATCTGCCTCATCTTCGAGAAGACGTCGACCCGCACCCGGTGTGCGTTCGAGGTCGCGGCCTTCGACCAGGGCGCGCACGTGACCTACCTCGACCCCGTGTCGAGCCAGATGGGCCACAAGGAGACCGTGAAGGACACGGCCCGCGTGCTCGGGCGGTTCTACGACGGGATCGAGTACCGCGGCTTCGACCAGGACGCGGTGCAGGTGCTCGCCGACTACGCGGGCGTTCCGATCTGGAACGGGCTGACCGACGAGTACCACCCGACCCAGATCCTCGCGGACATCCTCACGATGCGCGAGCACTCCTCGAAGCGCGACCAGGACATCGCCTTCGCCTTCCTCGGCGACGCGCGCAACAACATGGGCAACTCGCTGATGGTCGGCGCCGCGCAGCTGGGGATGGACGTGCGCCTCGTCGGTCCGAAGGACCGCTGGCCTGACGAGGAGCTCGTGGCGCAGTGCCAGGAGATCGCGAAGACGACCGGGGCACGCATCACGCTCACCGACGCCGTCGCCGAGGGCGTCAAGGGCGCCGACTTCCTGTACACGGACGTGTGGGTGTCCATGGGCGAGCCCAAGGAGGTCTGGACGGAGCGGATCCGGCTGCTCAGCCCGTACCAGGTCAACAGCGCGGCGATGGCCGCGACCGGGAACCCGAACACCAAGTTCATGCACTGCCTCCCGGCGTTCCACAACGCGGATACGAAGGTCGGCAAGCAGATGCTCGAGGACCACGGCATCTCCGAGATGGAGGTGACCGAGGACGTGTTCGAGAGCCCCGCCTCGATCGTGTTCGACCAGGCCGAGAACCGGATGCACACGATCAAGGCCGTCCTCGTCGCGACGATCGGCGACTGAGGCGCGCCCGATGCGGATCGTCGTCGCGCTGGGCGGCAACGCCCTGCTCCAGCGGGGCCAGCCGATGACGGCCGAGATGCAGCGGGCGAACGTCCGCGTCGCGGCCCAGCAGCTGGCGCCCATCGCCGAGGGCAACGAGCTCGTGATCAGCCACGGGAACGGGCCCCAGGTCGGGCTGCTCGCGCTCCAGGGTGCGGCATACGAGGAGGTCGAGACGTATCCGCTCGACGTCCTCGGCGCCCAGACCGAGGGCATGATCGGCTACATGATCGAGCAGGAGCTCGGCAACATCCTGCCCTTCGAGCGGCCGTTCGCGAGCATCCTCACGATGGTCGAGGTGGACCCCGACGACCCGGCGTTCGGCGACCCGACGAAGTTCATCGGGCCCGTGTACGCGAAGGACGAGGCCGAGCGGCTGGCCGCCGAGAAGGGCTGGCACATCAAGCCCGACGGCGACAAGTGGCGGCGGGTCGTCGCGTCGCCGCTGCCGAAGCGGATCTTCGAGATCCGGCCGATCCAGTGGCTGCTCGAGCGCGGCGCGGTCGTCATCTGCACGGGCGGCGGCGGCATCCCGACGATGTACACGCCGGGCACGCGCCAGCTGGTCGGCGCGGAGGTGGTCATCGACAAGGACCGGGCGACGGAGCTGCTCGCGGAGCAGCTGGAGGCCGACCTGTTCGTGATGGCGACCGACGTGGACGCCGTCTACCTGGACTGGGGGACGCCGGGTCAGCGCGCGATCGGGATCACGTCCCCGTCGGACGTCGCCTCGCTGGACCTGCCGGCGGGCTCCATGGGCCCGAAGGTCGAGGCCGCGGCATCGTTCGTGCGGCGCACGGGCAAGCGGGCCGCGATCGGGACGCTCGCGCAGCTGCAGGACGTCGTGGCGTGGCAGGCGGGAACGCGCTTCGAGCCCGATCGCGTGCCGGTAGCCTAGGCGGGTCGAGGGGGCCAGGGAGGAGGGAGCGACCATGGCGGCAGCGACACCGGCGATCGACGCGGCGCCCGAGGAGGAGAAGAAGCGCGGCTTCCGGCTGCCCTCGGCGTACACGATCCTGTTCATGCTGATCGTGGTCGTGGCGGCGCTGACGTGGGTCGTGCCTGCCGGGCGCTATCAGTACAACGAGGATGGGACGCCCATCCCGGGCTCGTACCATCGCGTCGAGCAGACGCCGGCCCGCATCCTCGTCGACTCGCTCGAGGCGCCGATCAACGGCCTGTACGGCATCGAGGGCGCGGACGGGAGCATCTCGTACTACAACTCGGGCGAGCTGTTCGGCGCCATTGACGTCGCGCTGTTCATCCTCGTCATCGGCGGGTTCCTGGGCGTGACGATGAAGACGGGCGCGATCCAGTCCGGGATCGCGGGCCTCGTCGCGCGGCTGAAGGGTCGCGAACGGCTCCTGATCCCGATCCTGATGGTCGTGTTCGCGCTCGGCGGGACCAGCTACGGCATGGCCGAGGAGAGCCTCGCCTTCTACGTCCTCGTGATCACGGTCATGGTCGCCGCGGGCTACGACTCGCTCACCGGCGCGGCGTTGATCCTGCTGGGCTGCGGCATCGGCGTCATCGGCTCGACGGTCAACCCGTTCGCGACCGGGATCGCGTCGGGCTTTGCCGGCACGGGCATCAACGACGGCCTCATCGGGCGGGTCGTGATCCTCGTCGCCGGGTCCGCGATCGGCATCTGGTACGTGATGCGGTACGCCACGAAAGTGCAGAAGAACCCCGAGGCGTCGATGCTCGGCGGCAGCCGCGCGGAGGTCGACGAGTACTTCCGGCATGCGGCCGACCAGGCGCCCGAGGAGGCCTCGCCCCGGACGCGCCGGAACGTCAGCGCACTGGTGCTGCTGATCTTCTTCCTCGCGTTCGTCGTCATGATCATCGGCGTCGTGCCGTGGGAAGACCTCGGGATCAGCTTCCCCAAGACACGCTGGTGGTGGTTCCCGGAGATGACCGCCTCGTTCCTGCTGTTCTCGATCATCATCGGGTTCGTCGCACGGATGGGCGAGACGGAGTTCACCGACTCCTTCGTCAACGGCGCGCGGGATCTGCTCGGCGTCGCGCTGATCATCGGCATCGCCCGCGGCGTCACCGTGATCATGACGAACGGCCAGATCACCGACACCGTGCTCAACGCAGCCGAGCAGGCCGTGTCCGGTCTCGGTGGCGTGGCGTTCATCAACCTCATGTATCTCCTGTTCCTCCCGTTGTCGTTCCTGATCCCGTCGTCGTCGGGGCTCGCGACCGTCGCGATGCCGATCATGGCGCCGCTCGCGTCGTTCGCCCAGGTGGCGCCTGAGCTCGTCGTCACGGCCTACCAGACCGGTAACGGCCTCGTGAACCTGTTCACGCCGACGTCGGCCGTCGTCATGGGCGGCCTCGCCATCGCGCGGGTCGGCTACGGGACCTGGCTCAAGTTCGTCTGGCCGCTGCTCGTGCTCCTCGCGATCCTGAGCATGCTGGTCCTGTCGCTGGGGGTCGTCCTCAAGTGACCCATCCGAGTTTCCGAGCAGAGGTGAGGGCATGACCACCACAACGGCGCCGGCAACGGCCGCGCCCACGGGCGACGCGCCGCCCTGGCACGCCAAGTCCCCCGACGATGTCGCGAGGACGCAGGGCGTCGATCCCGCGGTCGGCCTGACCGACGCCGAGGTGCAGTCGCGGCGCGCGAAGTACGGCTCCAACAAGTTCGCCGAGGCGCCCCGCGAGCCGCGCTGGCGGATGTTCCTGCGCCAGTACTCCGACCCGATGCAGATCGTCCTGCTGGCCGCGGGCATCGTCAGCCTGTTCCTGCCCGGCCAGTTCGCAACCGGCGTCCTGCTGATCCTGCTCACCGTGTTCAACGCCGCCCTCGGCGTGTCGCAGGAAGGCAAGGCCGAGGCGAGCGTCGCAGCGCTCCAGAAGATGATGGTCGTGCGGGCGAAGGCGCGCCGCAACGGGACGACGGTCGAGGTCCCGATGGAGGAGCTCGTCCCGGGCGACATCGTCAACATCGAGGCCGGCGACCTCGTCCCGGCGGACGGCCGGATCATCCGCGCGGCCACGCTCGAGATCGACGAATCCGCCCTCACCGGCGAGAGCGCGCCGGTGCCCAAGAGCGTCGACGCGGTCAAGGCCGAGTCCGCCCTGGGCGACCGCATCGACATGGCGTTCATGAACACGCAGGTGACGCGCGGCGCCGCCTCGTTCATCGTGACCTCGACCGGGATGGGGACCGAGGTCGGCCACATCTCCAACATGCTGTCGACGACCGAGGCCGACGTCACCCCGCTCACGAAGCAGCTGGCCGCGCTCACCAACCAGATCCTCGTCATCGCCGGCATCTCCCTCGCGATCTCGATCGGGCTCGGGCTGTACCGCAACCAGGCCTTCCAGGCCCTGTTCCTGACCGCGGTCGCGTTCTCGGTCTCCGCGATCCCGACCGGCCTGCCGGCCGTGGTCACCACGATCCTCGCGAACGGCACGTCGACGCTCGCCAAGGCCGGCGCGATCGTGAAGCGCCTCAAGTCTGTCGAGACGCTCGGCTCGACGTCCGCGATCAACTCGGACAAGACGGGCACCCTGACGCTCAACCAGATGACCGCCGTCCAGATGGCCATCCCCGGACAGCGCTTCACGATCACCGGCGAGGGCTACTCCACCGAAGGCCACATCACCGGCGAGGGCGGGACGGGTGACGTCAAGCTCGAGCGCTACTTCATGCCCATGGCCCTGTGCGCCGACGCCGTCGCCAAGGACGGCGGCCTCGTGGGTGACCCCACCGAAGGCGCGTTGGTCGTCCTCGCGGCCAAGGGCGGCGTGGACCCGGTCGCCACGCGGGAGCGCTATCCGCGGATCGCCGAGGTACCGTTCGACGCCGCGTACAAGTTCATGGCGACGTTCCACAGGATGACCGACGAGGCCGGACGCGACGTCGTGCGGATGTACGTCAAGGGCGCGCCGGACCAGCTGCTCGCGCGTGCCAGGGACGCGATCGCCCCGGACGGCTCGCTCCGCACGGTCGACGATGAGCTCAAGCAGCGCTATCTCGCGGAGAACGAACGCCTGGGCGCCCAGGGGCTGCGGGTCATGTCCACCGGCCAGCGCGACTTCGACCCCGCGACGTTCGACGCGACGGCGGCGGAATTCCTGCCGCTCGTCTCCGACATCACCCTGCTCGCGCTCGTCGGCATCGTCGACCCGCCGCGCGCCGAGGCCAAGGCGGCCATCGCGGTCGCGCACGCCGCGGGCATCCAGGTCCGGATGATCACCGGCGACCACGCGATCACCGCGGAGGCGATCGCCCGCCAGCTGGGCATCACCGGCCGGGCGATCTCCGGCGCGGAGTTCGCCGCGATGGACGACGCCACCGTCGACCGCGAGATCGACAACATCGGCGTCATTGCGCGCGTGGCGCCGGAGGACAAGGTCCACCTCGTGGACATCCTCAAGCGCAAGGGCCACGTCGTGGCCATGACCGGCGATGGCGTCAACGACGCCCCCGCCCTCAAGAAGGCCGATATCGGCGTGGCGATGGGCATCACCGGCACCGAGGTCTCGAAGGAGGCCGCGGTCATGATCCTCACCGACGACAACTTCGCCACGATCGTCAAGGCGGTCGAGCTCGGCCGGGCCCTGTACGACAACCTCGTCCGCTACATCCGGTTCCAGATGGCCGGCCTGTTCGGCTTCATCGCCACCTTCCTCGGGGCGAGTCTGCTGTTCATCGCCCAGGGGACCCCGTTCCTGCCCCTCCAGACCCTGTACGTGAACTTCACGGTCCAGGTGGCGCTCGCGATCGGGCTCGGGTACGGCAAGGCACGGCTTGGCCTGATGCAGGACGCGCCGCGTGACCCGAAGCTGCCGATCCTGCCGACAAGGCTGCTCGTCTACCTCGTGTTCGCCGGCCTCGTGATCGCGGCCGTGACGCTCGCGGTCATCGCCTGGGCGACACCGCTGTACGGCGAGGCTGCGGCGCGGTCCATGGGCCTCGTCACGTTCTCCCTGACCAACATCTGGTTCGCGCTCGAGACGAACAACGAGGACCGCTCACTGTTCGTGTCCGCGCTCGAGAACCCGACGCTCCTCAAGACGGCGGGCATCGCGCTGCTGTTCACGATCGCGGCCACCGAGGTCGGGCTCATGAACCGGCTTCTCGACTCGGTGAACCTGACGCTGGACCAGTGGCTCGTCGCGATCGTCGCGTCGCTCGTCGTCCTCGCCATGGTCGAGATCAAGAAGCTCCTGAGGATCCGCACCGACGCGCCGCCCGCCGTGGCGGTGTCGCAGGCCGCACCGGCTCCGGCAGCCTGACAGCCGGAGCCGAGATCGGCGATGGCGGAGATCGTCCCGCGCTGGGAGTGGCGCACGTTCGGGCCGGGCGTGGACGTCGCGGCGCCGCACTTCGCGGCGCTCGACGCCACGGGCGTCCAGGAGAGCGACGAGACGTACCTGCTGTCCGCGACGCGGCCCACGGCGAAGGTGCGCGACGGGCTCATGGACATCAAGGCGCTGATCGAGGTCGACGCGTCGGGGCTCGAACAATGGCGCCCGGTCATGAAGACGGCGTTCCCGCTCCCGGCCGACGACGTCGCCGCGGCGTTCCGGGCGCTCGACCTCGATCCGCCCGCCATGGCCCGCGAGTCGTACACCTACGACGAGTTCATCGCCGAGCTGGCCGCGCCCGGCGGCCTCCGCCCCGTCGCCGTGCACAAGCGACGGGTGCGCCACGTGATCAACGGCTGCACCTCCGAGGTGACGGACGTGACGGCTGACGGCATCCCGGCGCGCAGCCTCGCGATCGAGTCCGAGGACGAGCAGGCGGTGATCGACGCCGTCGGGTCCGTCGGCCTGGGCGACTACGTCAACACGTCCTACCAGCGGGGGCTCGAGGCGATCCTGGGCCGCGTGCCGCCGCGCTACGCCGTGATCGACACGGGCACGAACTCGATCAAGTTCCACATGGGCGAACGGCAGCCCGACGGGAGCTGGCGCACGGTCCGCGACCGCGCCGAGGTCACGCGCCTCGGCGAGGGGCTCGAGGAGACGGGCGCGATCGCGCCGGCCGCGATCGAGCGCGCCGCGGAGGCGATCGCCGGCATGGTCGAGGAGGCCGAGGCGGACCATGTGATCGCGATCGTCGCGGTCGGGACCGCCGGGCTCCGGATCGCGTCCAACCAGGCGGAGGTGATCGACGCGATCCGGCGGCGCGCGCACGTGACCGTCCGGGTGATCTCGGGCGAGGAGGAGAGCCGGCTCGCGTACCTCGCGGTCAAGGCGGGGATCGGGCTCGGGGAGGGGCGCCTCGCGGTGTTCGACACGGGCGGCGGATCCACGCAGCTGACGTTCGGGTCCGGCGACGGGGTGGACGAGCGCTGGAGCGTCGACGTCGGAGCGGTGAAATACACGGACCGGTTCGGGCTCGGCGGCTCGGTGTCGCCGGAGGTCCTCGGCCAGGCGCTCGACGCGATCGCGGCCGACCTGTCCCGGCTCGACGGCCGCGAGCCCGTCGACGCGCTCGTCGGCATGGGCGGCGCCATCACGAACATCACCGCCGTGAAACACGAGCTCGCCACGTACGACCCCGACGTGGTGCAGGGCACCGTCCTCACCCGCGACGAGCTCGACCGCCAGATCGAGCTGTACCGGACCCGGGACGCCGCCGCGAGGCGCGAGATCGTCGGCCTGCAGCCAAAGCGCGCGGACGTGATCCTCGCCGGGGCGTGCATCGTCCGCACCGTCATGGACAAGCTCGGCCGCGACGCGCTCACGGTGAGCGACCGCGGGCTGCGCCACGGCCTGATCGCCGAGCGTTTCGGGGGCTGAAGCCGACCACCGGAGGAGAACCGTCATGGCGACCAAGAGCGGAACGAGGAAGGCGGCACCGGCGTCGGACGCGGCCGCGGCCAGCAACGGCGCCGAGACCGGCAGCGGGGCCGCGACCGACGAAGGGGCGCGGCGCCTCACCGACAGCCAGCTCGCGCAGGCGATGGCGCTGGTGAAGGATGCGGACAGCGTCGAGCTGAAGGTGACGGTCCCGGCATCGGCGCACCTCGCGACGATCCGCGGACTGCCGCTGGACCCCGTCGAGGCGCAGCCGCGCCAGGTCTTCTTCTTCGACACGCCCGACCTCGCGCTCAACAAGGCCGGGCTCGTCGTGCGCGCGCGACGGATCCAGGGCGGCCGGGCCGACACCGTGGTGAAGCTGCGGCCCGTGGTCCCGGCAGAGCTCCCCGCGGAGCTGCGCAAGCTCGCGGCGTTCAACGTCGAGGTCGACATGCTGCCCGGCGGCTTCGTCTGCTCGGCGGCGCTCAAGGGACGCTCGAGCGGCCAGGCCGTGCGCGACGTCGTGGCGGGCAAGGCGCCGCTCAAGGACCTGTTCTCGTCGCGCCAGCGCTCGTTCTACAAGGACCACGCGCCGCAGGGCCTGAAGCTTGGCGATCTCGTGCCGCTCGGCCCCACGTTCGTCCTGAAGCTCGTGTTCGACGCCCAGACGGGGTTCGATCCGAAGGCCCTCGCGCGGCGGATCGTCGCCGAGATGTGGCTGTATCCCGACGGGTCGCGCATCCTCGAGCTGTCGACGAAGTGCCTCCCGGCGCAGACATTCCAGGTGGCGGCCGAGACGCGGGCGTACCTCGCCGCACAGGGCGTGGAGGTCGGTGGCGTCCAGCAGACGAAGACGCGCACCGCGCTGGAGTTCTACGCCGACCAGCTGCGGGCCCCGGCGCCGGCCTGACGCGCCCACGAGGGCGAGGGAGGAGGGAAGCCCGCTCGATGCGACGCTTCGTCGTCGAGGCGGTGGTGGACGCGGCCGTCGTGGCCGTGATCATCGTCCTGTTGAGCCTGTTCCACGTCCCGCAGCCGTTCCCGTTCGGGACGGGCGAGGCGCCGATCTTCGCGCTGGGCGGCGTCGGGATCGGCGGGTTCTTCGTGGCGGGCGCGCTGCTCGTGCTGTCGGAGCGGGTGGTGCGGCCGATCGTCGTCGCGTTCACGGGCCGCCTGCTGCTGTCGACGCTCGGCCTGTTCGTGGTGATCGTCAACGCGATCGTCCTGTGGGCCGCCTCGCTGATCGCGCCGGACGTCGCGACGATCGCGCAGCCGGCGTGGCTGTGGGTCCTCGTGTTCGCTGCGCTGTACTCGGCGTTCTCGACGGTGGTCGACGCGGTGCTCGGGCTGAACCGCCCGCGGATGCCCGGCGAGGGCGCGCGGGTCCTGTGGCAGCTGCTGGAGTCGCTGCCCACGCCGCGGCGCAACGTGATCATCGAGAACCTGCGCCTGCAGCAGATCTACGACACCGTGTACGCGGTCGCCCTCGACTCCGCGCTCGCCCGGACGCCGATCGCGAGGTTCCGCCGCTGGTTCTCGTCGCGTGTGCTGCGCGAGGACTCGTTCCTCGAGGGCGCGACGAACGCCGAGCGGCTGCGGATCATCCTCCAACAGCTCGGTCCGACGTACGTCAAGGTCGGCCAGATGGTCGCGAGCCGCGGCGACGTCCTGCCCGCCGACATCATCGCCGAGCTGTCGAAGCTCCAGAGCGACGCGGCGCCGTTCGAGTGGGACGAGGCGGCCGCGATGATCCGCAGCGAGCTCGGCAAGGAGCCCGAGGAGCTGTACGCCTCGATCGACCACGAGCCGTTCGCGGCGGCGTCGACGGCGCAGGTGCACCGCGCGACGCTCCACGACGGCACCCTCGTCGCGGTCAAGGTCCAGCGGCCGCAGATCATCGCGAAGACCAAGGCGGACCTCGGCGTCATCACCGAGCTCGCGGCGATCGCGGACCGCCGGCTGGCGATCGCCCGGCGGGTCGGCCTGCGCCCGATGGTCGCCGAGTTCGCGAGCGGTGTCCTCAAGGAGCTCGACTACACGAACGAGGCGTACCACGCGAAGCGCCTCGCGGACAACATGGCGAAGTTCCCCGAGATCACGGTGCCCCGGGTATTCGACGACCTGTCGAAGTCGCGGGTGCTGACGATGGAGTTCATCTCGGGCATCAAGGTCTCGGATGCCGCCGCGCTCCGCGCCGCGGGATTCGACACGGACGCCCTGGGCGCCGCGTTCATCCGCGCGGTCATCAAGCAGATCCTGATCGACGGCTTCTTCCACGGCGATCCGCATCCCGGGAATCTCATGGCCGAGCCGGAGACGAAGCGGCTCGTGTTCCTCGACCTCGGGCTGGTCGGCCAGCTCAAGACGACGCAACGCGTCGACCTGCTGGGGCTGATCTACGCCCTCAAGTCGGTCGACATCGGCGGGATCGCGGACGGCCTCATCGCGCTCGGCCGACCGACACCCGGGTTCGACGAGGACTCGTTCCGCAGCGACATCGACCGGCTGGCGCGCCAGTACCTCGTGTACGGCGGCGTGACGTCGGTCGGCGAGGCGTTGTCGGGCTTCATGGGCGCCGTGTTCGACAACGGGCTGCGACTCGACTCGTCCCTGACGCTCGCGATCAAGGCGATCATCCAGAGCGAGGAGACGTCGCGGATCCTCGCGCCCGAGGTCGACCTCGCGGCCGAGGCGATGCGCGAGGCGCAGGAGGCGCTGCTCGAGTCGCTCGAGCCCGACCGGGTCGCGAAGCAGCTCTCGAACACCGCGGCGCGGATCGGCAAGGAGCTCGCACGGCGGACGCCGACGCTCGAGGCCGGGTTGCTGAAATGGCTCGACCTCGTCAACCAGGGGAAGCTCAGCGTCGACGTCGAGACGCCCGACATCCGGGACGCGATGGAGGAGCTCGGCGGGCTCGGGCGGCAGGCGATCGTCGGGCTGATCGTCGTCGGGCAGCTGATCGGGACGGCGATCGCGATGTCGATCCTGCTCCAGCCCGCCCTGTCGCAGTACACCGGGTTCGCGTATGCGGCGATGATCGCGTTCGCGGTGACGCTGCTCGTGAGCTTCGTGGTGCTGTTCCGGATGCTGCTCGGGAGAGGCGGCACGGGGGAGCCGTAGCAGGTCCGAGCTGAGCGAGCTGGCACCCGCTCCGGCGACATCACACTCGCGGAGGCGGGCGTGACGGGTGCGGAACTCCTCGACGGTGGGCGGTCGCTGGCCCTGACGCTACGTCAGTGATTCGTGCGATGCGAGGACTCGGGGCAGGTCGCAGCCTGTCGATCCGTGACCGTGAGTCAGCGAATCGTGCAGTGACCCGCCCATTCCGGGACGGAACCCCTTCGCAACTCAGGATTCACTGACGCTCCGTCACGCGCGGCAGGGGCCGGGTCGGCGGGTGACATGCCCGCACGCTCGCGGAGACGGCCGTGTTTCCACCAGATCGTCAGCTGGGAACCGTTTATCCACGCGATGGGCGCCTCGAGCGGCTTCTGGTGGGTCTGTCGAGCTTCCTCGGGTCGATGCCGAGCATGGATCCGACGCTCCGTGGCGGGCGTTCAGCCGAGTCGTGTCTCTGGCATCCGGATAACGGTCGCCGGCTTCGGATCTGGTGGACGGTTGCGACCGGGACGCACACGGCGGCATCGATGGTCGGCCGCGCGATGTCGTGTCGCTGGGCGGGTCAACGGATGCGTGGCGGCACGGATGTCTCGCCGGGTGATCCGTTTGTCGCGGGTGGCGGCTTGCTGTGCCCCGAGCCGTTCGATGGACGGGAGAAACGGGTCGTCACGCGACGGTTGACCCGCCCAGCGAGCGGCGAGCCGCCGCGCCCAGCGGGGCGCCGCCCCGTGCGACGAGCCCCAAACGAAGAAGCGGGCGCATCCCGCTCGATGCGCCCGCTTGGACTCGGATCGTTGGCGCCGCGACCGGCGCCGGACGTCAGACGCTTGGCTGGCTGTCCAGCGCGAACGCCCGCTTCACGTCGGCCGAGAGCAGGTACAGGATGATGATGCCCGGGAGGATCATCGCCGAGAGGCCGATGCCCGTGCCCGGGTACTGGATCATCCAGAGGAAGGCCTCGAACACGGCGAAGCCCGCCACGACCATGGCGACCATCCAGGCCCAGGGCTGGAGTGACCACAGGCCGAGCGCCGCCGCGAGCCACAGGATGCCCCCGAGGATCGCGAGCCACCCCCAGATGCCGACGTGCTCGAACGCCGGCACGTCCCCGAAGAGGCCGAACCAGTCGAAGCCGAGCAGCCGGAGCCCGAAGAACAGCCAGGCAAACCCGGCCAGGGCGCCGAAGAAGCCCAGGACGGAGATCAGGATGGGCGGATTTCTCATGTGGTGGATCCCTCAGTACGGTTGATGGAGGGGCAACCGCGCGGCCGGCCAGGCGGGCTGCCGTCGGCGGTCGCCGGGCTACCCCCCGAGCAGCTTGGCCTTGGCGGCGGCGAATTCCTCGTCGGTGAGCACGCCGGCTTCGTGGAGCTCGCCGAGCTGCTTCAGCTGCTCGAAATCGACGGCGGGCGCCGCGGCAGGTGCCGCGGCCGGGGCCGGCTGATAGGCGGCCTGCTGCTGGGCCGCGGACGCGCCCTCGGCGTAGGCCTGGTCGTAGGCGTCCTGCTGGGCAGCCTGCTGGCCGGCCCACTTCTGCTCCTGGTGGTGGCGGACGGCGCCGGCGGTGCCGGCGACGACGGCCGTCGTGGCGGCGGCACGCAGGAGGGGGGCGCCGCGGCGTCGCATCATCATCGATCGGGTCTCCTTGTCGAGGGGTGGTGACGGAAGGTTCGGTCGTGGGTCAGGCGGGGAGCGCGGCGGCCGCGGACTCCTGGGCCTCGAGCTCGCCGCTCAGCTCCTCGAGAACCTCCGGCGGGATCGTGGCGCGGCCCACGACGAAGCCGCCCTTGTCGATGAGCGCGTCCTTGAGGTCGACGGCCCAGTGGTGCTCGAACAGGACGACGAGGGCGGCGGTGCTGTCCGGGAGCGTATCCGCGACCGTCTCGATGTCCTCCGGCGTCAGCAGCGCGAGCGAGCCGCGCAGCAGCGGGGCGAACTCGGCGAACCGCGGATCGTCCTTCGCGTCGAGCTCGACGGCGATCGCGTTGTCCTGGTCGTCGCGGGCGATGAACACGAGGTCGACGATCCGGATGCTGCCGTTCGCGACGACCTTCTCGAGCTCCCGGGCGACGCTGCCGTCGAGCTCCTGCTTGCCCTCGAAACCGATGACGATGTACTCGAGCGGGCCGAGTGTCACGGCGTGATCCTCCACGAGACGGGGTGATTGTCGGCGCCGCCCAGGCGCGTCATGGCGCAGGTCGGGTGCTGGGTGGTCCCCACCGTGCAATCTTCGCACCATCACGGTACGGCCGAAGCGCCATGGCGCTGCGACGCCGCCAGTCAATCACCCGTCCGCGGCGGCGGCATCACCCCGGCCGGACGATGCCCCGCATCGCGGAACGACGTTGAATACGGCCGCGACGTTGCGCCAGCCCGTCATGCATCGAGGGACGAGCGTTGACCCTCTCGGCCGAGGAGGCCTTCCGGCGACTCACGATCGGGGAGACGGCCGTGCTCACGGCGCGGACGGCGCCGCCCGCGCAGCCGTCGCCGCGGCACCCCGAGCCGCAGACGGACGCGCTGCTGCGTGTCGCCGCCCTCGTCGCCGTCGGAGCGCCCGCGTCGGCGTATCGGTCGGTCGTGCAGGATGCCCTTCGCAACGGCGCGCGGCTCGACGACCTCCTGGGGGTCCTCGTCGCGGTCTCCGACACGGTCGGCACGCCGCGCGTCGTGGCGGCGGCACCCGCGATCGCGCTCGCGGCCGGGTACGACGTCGAGGCGGCCCTCGAGCACCCCGCGGCGGCGCGACCGATCTCGCGTTAACCGGCCGTTCACGCCCGGATGACGTGCCGAGTGGCACAATCGCGGCACGTCCAAGGACGTAGGGTTGGATCGCCGGGCCGATGCCCGGTGCCCGCTCGCCCACATGGGGGGAAACGTCGAGCCCTTGCCTGTGTCCGTGACGGCGACACCAGCTGGCGACCCCGAGCCCGTGCGGCTCCGGGCGACCAATGTGCTCGTCGAGGCGAAGCTCCACCCGCCGGCGCCTCCCGCCGGCACGATCGTGCGGCCGCGCCTGCTCGACCCCCTCCTCGCCCGGGACACCCCGCCCGTCGTCGCGGTCATCGCGGGGCCGGGCTACGGCAAGACGACGCTGCTCGCGCAGTGGGCCGCGCGGGCCGCCGCTGGCACGGCGTGGCTCACCATCGACGACCTCGACAACGACCCGTCCGTGCTCGTGTCGCATCTCGACGCGGCACTCGACGCGTGCACATCGACCGGGCGCTCGAACGGCGCGGCGTCAGATCGTCGCGGATCTCGCGGCCGCCGCCCCGGCATCGTGCCGTTCCTCGAGCGCCTGCACGCGCTCCGGCGACCGATCACGTTCCTGTTCGACGACGTCCACCGCCTCGCTGGCCCGTCCGCGCTCGACGCGCTGGCCGTGCTGGTCGACCATCTCCCGGTCGGCGTGCGCGTCGCCATCGCCGCGCGCCGCGAGCCGGCGCTCCCGTTGGCGCGGTGGCGTGCGGACCGCCGGCTGCGCGACGTCGGCGAGGCCGAGCTCGCGCTCGACGAGGCCGAGACGGCCGCCGTCGCCGGCGCGGCCGGCTGGTCGCTCGACGCCGAGGCAGTCCGAACGCTCCTCGAGCGGACCGAGGGCTGGGCCGTCGCGGCCTACCTCGCGGCGCTGGCCCACGACAGGAACGGCCAGGACGCCTCTGCCGCGGACCTCACCGGGCGAGACCGCTTCATCGCGTCCTATCTCCGGTCCGAGATCCGCGCCGGCCTCGCGCCCGAGGACGCGGACCTGCTGGCCCGGACGTCCGTGCTCGAGTCGGTCACGGCCGAGGCGGCCGTCGCCCTCGGCGACGACGAGTCGGCGGCGCTCCGGCTGCGCGCGATCGCTCGCCGCGGCGTCCTCGTCCACGAGGTCGCGAGCAGCCCGGTTGCGTACCGCTACCACAACCTGCTGCGGCAGTTCCTGCTCGAGGAGATGGACCGCGCGCGGCCCGGCGCGACGCGCGAGCTCCATGCGCAGGCAGCCGCATGGTACGGCTCGACGGGCCGGCCCGAGATCGCCGTCGAGCATGCGCTGCTCGCCGGGGATCACGGCTCGGCGGCCCATCACATGACGGCGGCCCTGGTGGAGACGCTGTCGGACGGGCGGGCGGCGACGGTGGAGCGCTGGCTGTCGAGCCTCGACGACGCAACGTACCGCGCGTACCCGCCGCTCGCCGCCCTCGCCGGGTGGACCCATCTCGTCGCCGGCCGCGCCGAGGACGCGGACCGGATGGCCGACGTGGTCGAGGCGGCCGCGTTCGAAGGGCGGTGCGAGGACGGCGCGCGGAGCTTCGAGTCGCATCGCGCGATGCTGCGGGCCGTCATGGGCCGGCACGGGGTCGCCGACGCGCTCGCCAACGCCGAGGTCGCCGCCGCGATCGAGGTGGACGGGCCGTGGCGCGCAAACGCGCTCTGGCTGCTCGGCTCGCTGCGCTGGCTCGCGGGCGACGTCGCGGGCGCCGAGGCGACGCTCGAGCAGGCGCCCGAAGAACCGCCGACCGCGATGAGCGCAAATGCGCTGACGAAGCGCGCGGCGATCCGGCTGCGCGCCGGCGACTGGCGCGCGGCGGAGGCCCTGGTCGATGAAAGCCTGGGCGCCCTCCGCGGCTCGAGCTGGGGTCCCGTCGTGTCGTCGTTCTTCGTCCACGCGGTGCATGCGCGCGTCGCGATCGCGCGCGGCGACCTCGCCACCGGCCGCGCGGAGCTGGTGCGCGCGCAGCTCGTCCGGCCGACCGCCTCGCACGCGGCGCCGTGGCTGTCCGTCGACGCGCTGCTCGAGCTCGCCCGCGCCTACCTCGCGGCGTCGGACCCGGGCGGGGCTCAGACCGCGCTCCGCGAGGCCGAGGCGATCATTCGGGTCCGGCCAGGCCTCGGGGTCCTCGTCGGCGAGCTGGTCGACCTCCGGCGGCGCATCGGGGGCGCGGCCGACGCCCTCGCCGGCTCGTCGACGCTGACGAGCGCCGAGCTGCGCGTCCTGCCACTGCTCCCGACGTACCTGTCGTTCCAGGACATCGCGGACCGCCTCGGGATCTCGCGCAACACCGTCAAGACGCACGCGATGTCGATCTACGGGAAGCTGTGGGCGTCGTCGCGCGGCGAGGCCGTCGAGCGCGCCGTGGAGCTCGGGCTGCTCGAGCCGTACCCGGGCCTCGACGGGGTGCGGCGCGCCGGGTCGGACCGCCTCGAGGGCGAGGAGGCGGGCTAGGAGGCGGGCCGGGACGCGCGCCGGGACGCCGCGCCGCGCCCGGACGGGTCGCGCGACGACGCGAGCGCCTCGGCCACCGCGCGGCCCAGCGACTCCCGGGTGTACGGCTTGGCGAGGAAGCCCGAGGCACCGTCCATCCATCCCTCGCCGACGAGCGTCGCGTCGGCGTAGCCGGACACGAACAGCACCGGCAGCCCGGGGTGCACCGCCGCCAGCGTCCGAGCGAGCTCCGTGCCGGGCATGCCGGGCATCGCCATGTCGGTGACCAGCAGGTCCGCGTGGAACCCCGGGCGATCCGCGAGCTCCACTGCGGCGGGCCCGCCGGCCGCGTCGACGACGAGGTAGCCGAGGTCGCGCAGGCAGCGGGCCGCGAACGCGCGCACCGTGGGCTCGTCCTCGACCAGCAGCACCGTCCCCCGGCCGGCGGGCACGGCCCCGCCGTCGGCGGAGTCGCGATCCGGATCACCGGGCGCGTCCCGGCGCGGGAACCGGAGCCGGAACGTGGCGCCGCCTCCGGGCACCGACTCCGCCATGATCTCGCCGCCGGCGCCCGTCACGATGCCGTGCACCATCGCGAGGCCCATCCCGGTCCCGTGGCCCGGCGCCTTCGTGGTGAAGAAGGGCTCGAACACGCGGTCCAGCGTCTGGCGCGTCATCCCGAGCCCGGTGTCGGCGACGACGAGCTCCACGTGCGGGCCCGGCGCGAGGTGCGGCCACGCCTTCCGGTCGGCGGCGTCGACCTCGACCTCGGCGACCCCGATCGTCAGCGTCCCACCGCCCGGCATCGCGTCACGCCCGTTCACCGCGAGGTTGAGCAGCACCTGCTCGAGCTGGTGCGGGTCGATGAGGATCCAGCCGATGGCCGGTCGGGCGTCGAGCACGAGCTCCACGTGCTCGCCGAGCAGCCGGCGCAGCATCGGCGCGAGCCCGTCGATCACGCCGGCCGGGTCGAGGACGCTGGGCTCGGCGACCTGCTTCCGCGCGAACGCGAGCAGCTGCCGCGTCAGCGCCGCGGCACGGTCCGCGGTGAGGATGATCTGTGCCAGGTCGTCGCGCACCTCGACGTCGCGGGGCGGGATCTCGGCGTCCACGAGCTCGGCGTAGCCGCGGATCGCCGTGAGCATGTTGTTGAAGTCGTGCGCGATGCCGCCCGCGAGCTGGCCGATCGCCTCCATCTTCACCGCCTGGCGGAGCTGCGCCTCGAGCGTCCGCTCGCGCGTCAGGTCGCGGCCCACGTGGACGTACCCCGCGACCTCGCCCGAGGGGCCGCGGAACGGTGAGACGCGGAGGTTGATCTCGTGCAGGGTGCCGTCGCGCCGGCGGTCGACGATCGTGTCCGCCCACGCGCCCGCGCGGTCGTTGAGCGCGTCGAGGTCGGCATAGAACTCGTCCGGGTGCGCACCGCTCCGCACGAGGTCGACGAGCACGCGCCCCACCGCCTCGTGCGCGGCGTACCCGCTCTCGAGCTCGAATGCGCGATTGACGTACTGGATCGTGCCGTCGGGACCCGTGATCGCGATCATGTCGGTGGCCTGCGCGACGGCCGCCGCAAGCCTCGCGAGCTCGGTCTCGGTCTCGCGCGCCTCGGTGACGTCCTCGCCGAGGGACGCGACACTCGCGACGTCGCCGTCGACGCCGTGCAGGACGGTCGTGCTCCAGCGGAGCGTCCGGACCGACCCGGTGCGGGTGACGACGTTGTTCTCGTGCCGGCGTTCGATCACCGGGCGCCCCGCGATCACGTCCGCGAGCCAGGCTCGGGCCTCCGGCCGCTCCGCCTCGGACCGGCACGTGTCGAACCAGTCCCGGCCCACGAGGTCATCGGGCGTCCAGCCGAGGAGCTCGGCGAGGTGCTCGTTGGCGAGCTCGATCGTGCCGGAACGGTCGATGATCAGCGCGCACAGCGCGACCGAGCCGAGCAGCTCGCGGAAGCGCGCCTCAGCGACGGCGCGGGCGGCGGCGGCCGCGCCAGGCGCGAGATCGTCGAGCGCGACGAGGTCAGCTGGGGCGGCGGAAGGCCGATCGGTGACGGACATCGATGCTCGAGCTCGAGGGTGCGACGGCGAGGCCGACTGTGCCACATGGGGCGGGCTGCGGCCAGCGACGGCCTCGCGCGAGACGAGCGACCGCCGCCGAGCGCCGGTCAGCCGAGCTCGCCCGGGGTCGCGGAGGCGGAATCCGTCGCGACCGGCTCCGGATCGTCGGTGGTCCGGACCTCGTCGCCGGGGAGCGGCCCGAGCTCAGCCGGGAAGAACTCGTGCAGCGCGACGTTGATCGCCGCGGCGACCGGGACCGCGAGGAACGTGCCGAGGATCCCGAACGCCGTCGTCCCCACGACGACCGCGAACAGCGCCCCGAGCGGGTGGAGGTTGACGGCCCGGCCGAGCACGAACGGCATCACCACGACGTCCTCGAACTGGCGCAGCAGGAACAGAAACACGACGGCGGCGATCGCGACCGGCAGCCCGCTGCTCGAGAGCGCGACGATGGCGACGATCACCCCGGCGATCAGGGGGCCGATGAAGGTGATCACCTCGAGCACACCCGTCAGCACCCCGAGCGCGAGCGGGTAGGGGAGGTTCAGGATCGGGCCCAGGACGACCGTGACGATCGTCGCGACGAGCACGACGAGGATCAGCTGCCCGCGCAGCCAGCGGCCGACGACGACGTGCACCCGCCGCCCGACGCGGATCAGCTCGGCGCGGTCGCGCGGGTCGAGGAAGCGCAGCACGATGTCCCGGAACCGCGCCCCGTCGAGCAGCAGGTAGAAGGTCACGATGATCGTCAGGATCGTGTCCAGCGTCCCGTGGAGCAGCTGCTCGGCGGCGTGGATCGCGCCCTCGGGCGTCTGCAGGTAGCTGCGCAGCGCGGCCTCGACCTGGGCGGCCAGCTCCTCGACGGTGAACGTGCGGTCGCCGACGGTGATGCTGTCGCCGCCGAGCAGCTGCCGGAGGGCGGTCTCGATCGCATCCGGGCCGGCGCGGATCAGCAGCTGGAGCTCGCGGAAGATCGGCCCGGCGAAGGCGACCACCAGCGCCGCGACGACGATCAGCCCGGCGCCGTACAGCAGCAGCACGATGAGGAACCGCGAGCGGCCGGTCCGCGCCTGGACGGCATCGATGTACGGCCCGAAGGCATAGGTGATGACGATCGCGAGCACGAACGGCATGAGCACCGGCCGCGCGAGCCACAGCAGCGCGACGACGAGGACGGCGAGGATCACGACGCGGCGTGCGGGCAGGTGGAACCGCGGGTCGACGACCGTCACGTCTCCACGTCCTCGCGCGTGAGCAGCGCCGCCATCCAGCGGGTCGACTCGTTGTGCTGGAGGGTCAGGACCACGAGCACCGTGATCGGCATCGAGAGCAGCGCGCCGACCGGGCCGATGAGCCACACCCAGAAGAAGAACATCAGGAACACGAGCCACGTCGTCAGCGACAGCGCGCGGCCCGTGAGGGTGGGCTCGAGCACGTTCTCCGCCAGCAGGTTGAGCGCGATGCCGCCGGCGACGAGCAGCCCGGCGGCCACCGGCCCCGACTCCGCGAACGCGAGGATCGTCGGCGCGATGAGCGCGACCGCGAGCCCGAGATACGGCACGAAGCTGAGGAAGAACGCGCCGACCGCCCACAGCAGCGCCTGGTCGACGCCGAGCACGAGCATCAGGACGAGCAGGCTCGCCGCCGTGACGACGTTGACGCGCAGCCGGACGACGAAGTACGTGATCGCGGCCTGGGCGAGCGCCGGCGTCTCCCGGAACACGGGGTTGCCGCTGCCGAGGCCGGACGCCACCAGGCGCGTCAGCCGCCGGCCGTCGAGCAGCAGCAGCGCCGCGATCACGATCGCGAATGCCAGGTTGCCGCCCACCTGCACCAGGATCGCGGCGACCGTGCGGAGGATCGAGGCGAGGAGCTCGGGCGGGAGGACGTCGCGCAGGGCGTCCGGGACCGCGCCCGACGCGCCGGCCGCCGTCCCCGCGTACCACGCCTGGAGCTGGTCCGAATAGCGGGCCAGCGAATCGGCGAGCGCCGCGGCGCCGCCCAGCGCGAGCAGGACCAGCCCGACGCCGAGGACCACGAGGACGCCGATCGTCAGCGCCAGGGCGATCCCGGCCGACCGGCCGCGCTCCAGCAGCCACGTGAACAGCGGCGCTGCCAGCGCGGCAAGGAACAGCCCCAGCCCGAGCGGCCCGACGACGGGCGCCAGCCATGCCACGAGGAACAGCGCCGCGCCGACGAGCACGGCCGTGACGAGCATCGCGAACAGGTTCGTCGCGCCGCGGACCCAGCCCGGCACGAAGCGGGCGCCGCCGGCGGTCGTCGCCATCGCCTCGGGGGCCGTCTCGGGGACGTCCTCGATCATGCCGGCGCGGCCTCCTCGTCGCGAGTGAAGGCCCGCAGCTCCCCCATCGTCGGCAGGACGGGCCGCCCGCGTCGGGTGACCTTGAGCAGGACCCAGGCGATCGGGATCGGGAGGAACCACTGGAACAGCCGGAACAGCATCACGCCCGCCGTGATGAGCCCCTCCCACTCGGGCCCGGCAATGGCCGACAGCCCGGCGATGTACAGCAGCTCGGGGATCCCGGCCCCGCCGGGCGCGATGGGGATGATCGTGATCACGCTCGTCAGCGCGAACACGGCCAGCACCTCGGCCGGCACGAGGACGTCGCCCGGGACGCCGACGATGCGAAGCGCGACGATCAGCACGATGCACCACGCGAACTGGCCGAGGATGCCGACGGTCATCGCGACGAGGCCCTGGCGGCGCAGCAGGTCGCCGAGCTCGTCGCGGAACTGGTGCACCGCCGCGCGGATGTCCGACCCGCCGCTTCGCCCGAGTCGGGCGAAGACCCAGTCGCGGATCCGCGCAACGAGCCTCGCGATCGCGTCGGCCACCCGCTCGGAGCGGGCGATCGCGACGAGAAGCGCCGTCGCGACGACCATGATCGCGGCGCTGAGGACGGCGATCACCCACGGCCAGCCGTTGCCCTCGGGCCGCGCGCCGCTCACGGTGAGCAGGATGAGCGCGAACAGCGGGATCGCGAGCCGGTTGAGCTGGTTGATCACCCCGTACAGCGCGATGCCCGACGTCGCGGCGCGGATCGAGACGCCCCAGCCGCGCATCACGACCCACAGGACGCCCATGTTCCAGGGGCCCATCGGGACGCTCGCGCCGATGCCCGACAGGATCAGGTAGCCCTCGGTCGCACGGACGAGCGACAGCCCCGGCACGAGCGCCCAGAACAGCAGGCCGGCGACGAGCCAGGCGCCCGCGGTGAGCACGAGCATCAGCAGCAGCTGCGGCAGCGTCAGCGACTGGAAGGCCGCGACGACGTCGGCGTAGTCGATGAACCGCGGCAGGATGACGCCGAACACGAGCGCGAGCACGCCGACGACGAGCGCCGTGCGCAGGATCGCTGCGCGGCGGCTCGGCGGTCGTGCGACGGATTCGTCGTCGCCCGGCGCGCCGGCCTCGCCGGTCGCGGCCGCGGGATCCGCCTCGATGCTCATGTCGACCCCTCAACGGGTGCCCGGCCGGGCACCAGCGTCACGGTAACGGGTTCGCGCGGGTGGCGACGGCGGCGTCCGACTATGCTGCGCGCGTGATCAAGCGAACGGTCGCTGCCGGCGCGTCCCTGGCCGCCCTCGGGTACCTGTTCGCGCGCGGCCGGCGATCGTCCCGGCGCGAGAACGCGCGGCCGCCGGTCGGCGTGCTCGAGGCCCGCTCGCTCGTCGAGGACGTGCTGGGCCGCCGCAGCCACCGCCGCCAGCTGACGCTCGACTTCGAGCCCGCCACCGCGACGAGCTGGGAGCTGCTCATCGACGGTCCGGCGATCTTCCCGAAGATGCTCGCCGACATCGAGGCCGCGACCTCGGACGTCCACATCCTGATCTTCGGGTTCAAGGACGGCGAGATCGGCGGCCGGATGCGCGACCTGCTCGTGCGCAAGGCCGGCGAGGGCCTGGGCGTGCGGATCCTGACCGAGGCGGGCTACAGCCAGCCCGGCTGGGGGTCGAAGGCGTTCTTCAGGACGCTCACGGACGGCGGCGTCCAGGTCGTCGCGAACCAGGGCGCCTTCCTCGACCTCGACGGGCTGCTCGGCCAGCGGCGCATCGACTGGCGCTTCGACGACCTCCTCCACTTCGACCATCGGAAGGTGGTCGTCATCGACGGGCGCATCGCGTACGTGGGCGGCCCGGGCATCGAGGACCACTACGCGGACGAGACGTTCCACGACGTCATGGTCCGGCTCGAGGGCCCGATCGTGGCGCAGCTCCAGGCGGTGTTCCTGCTGTCATGGCACTTCCAGGGCGGGCCGCTGCCGGCGGCGGCCGCGGAGCTCGACCGGTTCTTCCCGGAGACGGCCGACGGCGCGGGCCTGGGCCTCGAGATCCTGCTCAACAACCCGGGCGAGAAGCACCTGCCGATCGCGCCCGCCTTCCGCGCAGCCGTCGCGGGCGCCCAGCGCCGGCTGTACGTCATCAACCCGTACCTCGCGGATCGCGGGATCCTGCGCGGCCTCGTGGACGCGGCGCGGCGCGGCGTCGACGTGCGCGTGATCGTCCCGGCGGATCCCCGTTCGCTGCCGGCGAGCGCCGCCGTCCGCCACTACTTCAAGGACCTCGTCGCCGCCGGTGCGGACGTCCGCGAGCACCCGCAGATGGCTCACGCGAAGGTCGTGCTCGCCGACGACACCGTCCTCGTCGGGACCGCGAACCTCGACGCGCTGAGCCTGCGCCAGAACTGGGAGCTCCAGCTGCGCGCCAACGATGCGGCCTTCGCAAACCACGTCGCCGCGGAGCTGTTCGACAAGGACGTCGCGCTCGGGACCCCGGGTCGCGTCCCGACCGGCCGCCGGGAACGGGCCGTCAACGCGTTCTGGTCGCGCGTCTCACCGGTCCTCTAGGCGACGCGCCGCGACAGAGGCTGCCTAGGCCAGCGTCCGTGCCGTCGGGTCCCAGCCGGGCTCGAGAGGTGCCGCCGGCTCCACGGTGCTCGCGATGTCCACGGCGGCGCGGCGCTCGGCCGACTCGAGCATCGACGCCATCACGTCCAGGACGTGGTACCCGAGCGCCGCCGACGCCCTCGGCGCGCGCCCCTGGCGGATCGCTCGCGCGAGGTCCAGCGCACCGATGCCTCGCGTCGGGCTCTCGGGCGGCACGCCGACGACGTCGACCGACCCGTCGAGCCGGTGCACCCGCAGATCGCCGACGAACTGGTTCGGGTCGGGCACCTCGAGGACGCCCTCGCCGCCGGTGATCTCGAGCTGCGTCCGGCCGAGCCCGGAGTCGAAGCTGAAGACGGCCACGCCGCCGGCGCCGCCACGGAACTCGAGCAGCGCCTGGACGAAGGTCGGCGTCCCGACCGGGAAGCGCCTTCCCGCCAGCGGTCCCTGGTGGACCGTCCGCTCCGACCGGCTGCTGCCCGCCGTCGCCGACACGCGACGCACGGGCCCGAGCAGCTGGACGAGCGCCGTCAGGTAGTACGGCCCGAGGTCGAAGACCGGACCCGCGCCGGCCGCGAACAGGAACGCCGGGTTCGGGTGCCAGCGCTCGGGTCCCGGGTTCTGGAACACGGACAGCGCGCCGAGCGGCGCGCCGATCCCGCGCTCGTCGACGAGGCGCCGCGCCGCCTGGAGCGCCGGCCCGAGGAACGTGTCGGGCGCGCACCCGACGAGCAGCCCGCGCGCCGCGGCCCGGTCGAGCACCGCGGCGCCGTCCTCGCGCGTGATCGCGAGCGGCTTCTCCGTCCACGCGTGGCGGCCGGCGTCGAACGCCGCGAGCACCACCTCCGCGTGCAGCGCCGGCGGCGTGAGGTTGACGACGAGCTCGACGCCGTCGTCCTTCAGCAGCTCATCGAGCGAGCCGCAGCCCGGGACGCCGAACTCGGCCGCCCGGGATCGGGCGCGCTCGGCGTCCACGTCGGCGACGAACCGCACGTCGAGGTCGGGGAACGAGGTCAGGTTCGTCAGGTACTGCGTCGAGATGTTGCCGGCCCCGACGACGCCGACCCCGACCGGGCCGGCGGCGGTCACGCGAGGCCCTCGCTCACGAGGTACTCGCGGCTCTGTGCCAGGAGGTCGAACCGGTCCAGCTCCGAGTCGTCGGCCTCGATCACGCGCAGCGCGGATGGCGCCGCCGCCACGATCTCCGGGACGCGCATCGACCCCTGCCCGACCGGCACCTGCGCCCGGGTGTCGCGCGAGATCGGGCCGTCCTTGAGGTGCAGCGCGACCACGCGCGCGCCAAGCCGCGCGACGAGCGCCGCGGGATCCTCGCCGCCGACGGCGGCCCAGTACGTGTCGACCTCGAGGACGACCTCCGGCGCCAGCCGGTCCGCGAGGACCTCGAGCCCCGAACGACCCTCGATGCGTTGCTCGAGCTCGAACCAGTGGTTGTGGTAGCCGATCGTGATCCCGTGTGCCGTCGCGACCCGCGCGGCCGCGACGAGGTCGTCGGCGACTCCGCCGATCGCGTCGGCCGTCGTCCAGCGGTCCGGATCCACCCATGGGTCGATGACCAGCGACACGCCGAACTCGGCCGCGGCGGCGCAGACCGCCTCGACGTCCTGGCCGACCAGCGACTGGTGGGCCGACACGGCCCGCAGCCCTGTTCGCCGGAGCGCCCCGGCGAGCGGCCTCCCGAAGCCCACCATGTCGAACAGCTCGACGTTGCGGTAGCCGATCTGCGCGAGGCGTGCGAGCGCTGCGTCCGGGTCCGCCTTGAGCGCCTCGCGCACCGTGTAGAGCTGCAGGGCGAGGTCGGGCGCGGGCGCGTCGGTCATGGCCCCACGGTACCGCGCGACAAGCGTTGCGGGCTGGTGGCGCCCGCGACCTGGCGCCGTCGCCGGGCGGCGTTCCCTAGCCCAGGACCGCCGAGCGGAGCCCGAGCTCGACCCGCACGACGTCGCCGAGCTCGAGCCCCAACACCAGCCGCACGCGGTCCTTGACCGGCAGCAGGTAGCCGCCGGCGCGCGGAAAGAGCGAGGTCGTGAACTCGACGCCGGCGATCGAGGCCTCGACCGGGATCGCGCCCCAGCCATACGTCACGAGCCGCGCGACGGACGCGATCTCCGCGGCCTCGGCGGGCGGCAGGGCGACGAAGTGGAACGGCGACGGACCACGCCAGTGGATGAGCTCGCCCTGGAACCGGAACCGCACCCCGCCAGTATCGGCGGCGTGTCACGCGAGGTCGGCCGACCCGTCACCGTGCTCGGTCCACCACTGGGCGGCCGTCGCATCGAGACGGACGAGCGCGACGTTCGGGTCCTCCGGACCGTTGGGGAACCAGCGCTCGAGCTCGGGCAGCCAGTGATCGCGCTTCGCCTGCGCGTCCTCGACGATCTCGGCGGAGCCCGACAGCGCGACCCACGCGAAGCGGTCGTCGGCGCGGTACGTGGTCACGGCCGCGGGGTCCCGCCGCAGCTCGGCCACCAGCCGGCCGTCGGCCGGCGCGAAGAACCACGAGCTGCCGTCCCACTCGACGCTGCCGTTGTTGGACATCGGCCGCGCGTGGAGCTCGCCGTCATCGCCTCGCGTCGCGAGCATGCAGGTATCGATCTCGCGGAGCTGCTCGGCGATCGACGGGATCGCCTCGCGGCCCTGGCTCGTGGCGGCGTCGTCCGCGGGTGCCTGGGAATCGGTCATGGGGACATCCTCCGGTGCCCCGGGTCGCACGTTCGTGGATCCGTTCGCACGACCGGCCGGGTCGGATGGCCGGGTCCGCGGGCGACGAAGCGGGACGGTACCGAGGAGCCATGGTGAGCCGGTTGCACGCCCCGCTACCCTGCGTGTCGTGGGTCCCCGCCACGCGCTCGACGACCGCCGCCTCCCGACCGGCCGGGTCAGCCGCCGCACCGGGTTCCGCGCCGCGCTCGTGCTCTCGCTCATCACCGCGCTCCTCGTCGCACCGGGGATCGAGGCGGCCTCCGACCCGCCCGTGCCGCCGGTCTCGACGACCTCGAGCCCACCGGCG
>JAICUI010000110.1 GCA_025935925.1 Chloroflexota bacterium | reverse complement strand
ACGGATCGACAGGCTGATCCGGCCGCGCTCGTGGTTGATGTCGATGACCTCGGCCTCGACCTCGTCGCCGACCTTGTAGCCGGACTCGGGGTTGTTGACCTTGTTCCACGAGAGCTCGCTCTTGTGGACGAGGCCGTCGATGCCACCGAGGTCGATGAAGATGCCGAACGGCGCGATCGAGCGGACGTTGCCGGTGACCTTCTGGCCGACCTGCAGGCTGCTGAACAGCTCGTCGCGCTTCTCGCGGCGCTCCTCGTAGAGCGCGACCTTCTCGGACAGGATCAGGCGGTTGGCCTTGCGGTTGACCTCGAGGATCTTCAGCCGGAGCTTGCGGCCGATGTACGGCTGCAGCTTCTCGGCGATCTCCTGCGCGGCGTCGCGCGGCTGCTCGTTCTGCGGGCGTCGCGGGAAGTCGACGATCTGGCTGATCGGCACGAAGCCGCGGATGCCGCAATCGACGATCAGGCCGCCCTTGTTGTGGTCGATGACCGGGGCGTCGATGATCGTCCCCGCCTCGAACAGCTCCTGCATCGCGCGCCACTTGCGCTCGAGGCCGGCGCGGCGGAGCGACAGGACGACGTGGCCCTCGGGGCTCTCGGGCTGCAGGACGTAGACCAGGACGACGTCGCCGATGTTGAGCTGGGGCTGCGACTCCGCATGGCGCCCGTACAGCTCGCGGTTGCTGACCACGCCCTCGGACTTCGCGCCGATGTCGACGAGGATCTCGTCCTTGTCGATCCGGACCACGGTGCCTTCGACGACGTCGCCGTGCTTGAAGCTCTTGATGTCGGAGTCCTGCTCAGCGAGCAGCTCCTCCATCGTCGTCGGCTCGGGGCCGTCGCGGCGGGCGGCCGGCGCCGGAACCGGCTCGTCGTCCTCCTCGGCGGCCGGCGGGGCATCCGCGAGGTCGTCCTCGATCGCGGGGGCCGCGTCGGCCGCGGGCGCCTCGTCGATCGTCGCGGCCTCACCCGTCGCAGGCCCCGCGTCCGCGGGCGCCGCGTCGATCGCGGGCGCAACTGTCGCGGCGGAGGTCGCTTCGGCGGTGGGCTCCGGCTCGTCCTCGGGCGCCGGCTCGAGAGCCGTCGCCTCCGGGGTCTCGGGGGCCCCGTCGGGCGTCTCGGGCTCGGCGGGGACGGCGGGCTCGTCAGCGACCGCGGTGGCCGCTGCGGTCTGCTGGGACGCCGGAATGTCGGCGGAGGCAAGCGCCTCCGGCGCCGGCGTGGTCCCGCCCTGCTGGTCGTCGGTCAAGGTGATCCATTCTCCTGTCGTGGATTCCGCCCCAGGAATCACGAACGGCTCCCGAGCCACGCCCGGAGCCGTCTGAGAGAGGGAATGGATCGGGGGTGCTGGTGAGCCGGCGGTCCGCTCCTTCGCGTTTCGACGGGGCTGGGCGAGTTGCTCTTCAACTGTTCGTGCCCAAGGGCCGGGCGAGTCTAGCATCCCTCGTGCCCCGGTACAATCGTCGCCCGTGCCCGAGCTGCCCGATCTCGCCGTCGTCGCCGACGCGCTGCACGCCTCGCTCACCGGCCGGCCCGTCGCATCCGCGCGTGCGCTCGCGCCGCTCGCCGTCCGCGGCACACCCGCCGAGCTCGAGGCGCTCGTGGGACAGCAGGTTGCGAGCGTCGCGCGCGCGGGCAAGTACCTCGACCTCGATCTGGACCGCGACCGCGTCGTCGTCAACCCGATGCTCACAGGTCGGTTTCAGCTCGCGGCACGCGGCGAGAAGGCGCCGTCGGGTGTCGCGCTCGAGCTCGTGTTCGGTCCTCGCGCGATTGGCGTGCCTGCCGACGCCGCGCCGTGGACGCGTGGCGCCGCCTGGCTGCCGGGGGACGACGCGCCGGTGACCGTGCGCTATCGGGATCCGACCCAGATGGGCAAGATCTACCTCCTGCCGGCCGGCGTCGAGCGGCCGGTTCCCGGCCGCGGCCCAGGCGAGATGGGCCCGGACGCGCTCGATCCCGACCTGTCGCTCGACGTGTGGCGCGATCGGATCCGCAAGCACCCGGGCGAGCTCAAGAACCTGTTGCGCAACCAGACGTTCGTCGCCGGGATCGGCAACGCGTATTCCGACGAGATCCTGTGGGCGGCGCGGCTGCTGCCGTTCCGGAAGCGGTCGACCCTCGCGCCCGAGGAGGTCGACGAGCTCTATCGCTCGACGCGGTCGGTCCTCACCGACGCCATCGCGCTCCTGCGGAAACGGGTGCCGCCGACCTTCGAGAAGCAGGTGCGCGACCACCTCTCGACGCACAACAAGGGCGGCGAGGCGTGCCCGCGCTGCGGCACGCGGATCACCGCCGTGACGGCGGGCGGGTTCCCGACCGGCTTCTGCCGCGGCTGCCAGCGCTGAGGTTCTCTCGCGCGCGCACGCGCGCGATCAGCCCGGGATGACGAGCACCTGGCCCGGCCGGATGAGGGCGGCGTCGGTGATGCCGTTCGCGGCCTTCAAGGCGCGGACCGTCACGCCGAACCTCGCCGCAATGCCGCTCAAGGTGTCGCCCCGACGAACGCGGTAGGTCGTCGTCGGGACGCTCGCTGACGGCGCCGCCGACGGGTCGCCGGACGTGACGCTCGGCGCAGGTGATGCCGGGTCGTCGGACGTCCCCGCCGTCGGAGCGTCGCCGGACGCTGACGGCGACGCCGTGGCGCGCTGGCTCGCGGGCGGCGCGGGCGGCGACGCGGGGGCCATGGAGCCCGCGCCGGCGAGGTCGAACGACGACGCCGCGTCCCCGGTGGCGGGCGGCCCGACGCGCGAGATCACGAGCAGAACGAAGGCGACGACCATGAGCGCGATCAGCACGGCCTGACCCGTGCTCCGGCCCCCGACCCCGGGCACGCTGCCACGGGGACCAGGTGCCGCCTCGAGCGACAGGACCGCGCCGCGCGTCTCGGGCCACAAGCCGTCGTCGCCGGGCGCCGGCAGCTCGCTCACGATCTCGCGCGCCGCCTGGTACGTGGCGCATCCGAAGTGCGCCGGCTGAAGGCACAGCTCCCGCTGCTTGGCAAGCGACAGCGGCGATGCCGGCGACGTGGCGGTGCAGCGGTGATCGCGCGTCGCCTGGACGCTCCGCCACCCGCCTTCCGCTGCCTCGAGATACGGACAGACCTCGCGCACGGGCTCCGTGGCCGGCCCCGCGGTCCGCGACGCGACAGACGCCAGCGGTGGTCTGGGATCCTCGGGGGTGGGGGTCATTGCACGGCAGGATACCGCTCCGGCGGCCAGCCCTTCCGACAGCGGGTCGGGGATCACCGGCTTAAAAAGCAACAATCCCGGCGACGACCTATTTTCCCGAAAGGCTGCCCTCTCAGTATCTTCGGCGCTGGAGAGCTTAACTTCCGTGTTCGGGATGGGAACGGGTGTGGCCTCTCCGCTAGAGTCACCGGGATTGTCTGCATCTGGTAGATGACGGCGGCAACCGGCGTCGTGCCCGACGCGGGTGCCAGTCGATCGAAGGATCGCAATTCGCGAGAAGGAGACCCGATCTCTCCCGGCACGCTGACCCCTGGTCAGGTGCTGGTAATAGAGGTCAAGCCCTCGACCATTAGTACGGCTCAGCTTCATCCGTCACCGGACTTCCACATGCCGCCTATCAAGCAGATGGTCTCTCTGCGGTCTTACCCGGTTAACCCGGTGGGGAACCTCATCTCGAGGCGAGCTTCGCACTTAGATGCTTTCAGCGCTTATCCCAACCGAACATGGCTACCCAGCGATGCCCCTGGCGGGACAACTGGCACACCAGCGGTTCGTCCACTCCGGTCCTCTCGTACTAGGAGCAGCTCCTCTCAAGTT